>CALWMQ010000180.1 GCA_944382025.1 uncultured Clostridia bacterium
AAGGAGGGGCCTATGAGGAAAGGTGGAATAAAATTATGAATCAAACGCAGCAGCCTATCCCCCAGCCGGCAGGGTGGAACGGATCCAGCCTGCCTTCCCTCAGCGAAAAGACGCCCGCTTCCCGATATATTCTGGGACTTGTAGGCGCGCTTTTAGGTGCGGTGATTGGTTGTATCCCCTGGTTTATCGTCAGCACGTTTATGAACTATTTTGTAGGACTGTTGGGCTTTGTGGTTGGGATAGCCTCGTTCTTCGGCTATAAGCTGCTGAAAGGCCCTAAGAAAACGGTTTATGCCTTTGGAACGATTCTTCTGTGCTCTGCGCTCTGCGTGCTGCTTTCGGGTGTTGTCAGCTACTATGTAATGACGATGAACCTTCTGGCTGACGAGCTTAACGTGAGCTATAGCGAATGTATGGAGCTGCTGCGGGCATCCGGCTATACCGGGCCCAGCTTCTTTATGGAACTCCTGTCTACGGAGTCGGAGGTTCTGCAGGAATTTGTGACCAACTTGGCGTTGGGACTGCTTTTCGGCGGCTTAGGCATCCTGTGTGTGCGCAAACCGGTGGCGGCATATACCATGTCCGGTTCTGCCATGCCCAATGCGCAAGGGGTACCTGTCCAAACAGGATTTGACCCAAACGCGGCCGCAGCCATGCCGGTACAGACGCCGCCTATGGCGTATTCTCAAGTACAGGTTCCTGTCAACCAGGTTCAGGGCGGTTTCCCCCCACAGGCTGCCGCCGGGCAGGCGGAGCCCGTTGCCCAAGCCATGCCGGCTGTATCTGCTGAACCGGTTCAGCAGGAGCCGCCTCGGTCTTAATTGCCCCTGGCAATAGCGGCTGATGTTGATTACACAGTGTACAAAACAGGGCGGATATTCCACCCTGTTTTGTTTTGCGCCGGGTCGGAAAGAATGCAAGGATGCCCCGGGAGCCCGCCTCCTCTTGCGGTGCCCAAAACCGCCCCGCACCGCGTTGGCGCCTGCTGGCTTTGGCCGCGGCGCTGCCCCATGCTCGCTGTTTTCGGCCTCGTGGGGTACGTCGGGGTTCTGCCCCTCGCCCCCGATTCCTCTTGTGGTGCCCAAAATTGCCCAGCGGGCGCTCCCAGGCTCCCTCTTGCGGTGCCCAAAACCGCCCTCCGCCGCATTCGCGGCTGCCGGTTTTGACCGCGGCGCCAACCCCTGCTCGCTGCTTCCCGCACTGCGGGCGCTCGCAGGCGTTGCCTTTTGTAAAAGGCGAGCGAAAACTTTAGAAAGGCTCATTCGGCGTACCCAAAGCGGAAGGGTATCCAATAGGCTTTTTTTTGAAATGAGGCACGGCATGAATGGGGGATAGGGAAATGAGAAATGGAGCATACTAAGCAACAAAAGGCAAAAGAGGGCGATACAGATGGACAACCTGATCCGGCTTAAAGACGTATACAAGATATATCGGCCCGGGCTAGCCGAAGTACGGGCTCTGAACGGGGTTTCCATGACAGTGGATAAAGGGGATTTTCTGGCGATTATCGGCCAGTCGGGTTCCGGCAAATCCACTTTGATGAATATTTTGGGCTGTCTGGATACGCCTACCTCAGGGAACTACTGGCTGGAAGGGCAGGAAGTATCCGGCTTGTCGGATGACCGGCAATCGGTTATCCGCAGCTGCTCGATTGGCTTTATATTTCAGGGCTTTCACCTGATCCCGGGTCTGGATGCGCTGGAGAATGTGGAACTGCCTTTAATTTATCGGAGGATAGGCCGTGAACAGCGCCGGCAGATGGCCATACAGAGTTTGGAGCGGGTAGGCCTTGGGAACCGGCTCCATCATAAGCCCGGGGAGATGTCCGGTGGCCAGCAGCAGCGGGTTGCTATAGCCCGTGCGGTAGCCTCCCGGCCCCCGGTTATTCTGGCGGATGAGCCTACAGGGAACCTGGATCGGCAATCGGGCCATGAAGTGATGGAAATTCTCCGGGGGCTGAACCGGGATGGACATACGGTGGTTTTAATTACCCATGACCGTGAGATAGCGTGTTCGGCTCCTCGCCAGATTCAGATCCAAGATGGACGCATTGTTTCATAAATAAAATGTTAGGGAAATATGTGGGAAGTTTATTGATTTTATTCCATATATGGTGTATAAAAGAAGCAGAGAGAGTGAGATGAGAAGGAAGGAATAAAATTATGAGAATGAAGCCCTGGATCGCTCTGCTGCTGACCGCCGCTATGGTTTTATCCTTAACCGCATGCGGCGCGATTATCCCTCGGAACCAGCCGAATTCCTCGAATTCCCCCGCTTCCTCGGAACCCCCTATCACTACCGCCGCACCGGTGCCCCTGGATATCCTGAAAACCGCTTGGGAAAAATGGGACATGGATACCGGAGATATGGATATTCAGGCGAAACTCTCTCAATCCGCCCAAGGGGTAACGGTAGACATTGGACTGAGCGGTAATGTTAAAGTCATGTCGGAGCAAGGCAGTAATCAGTGCCTGGCGGACCTGGTGATAACCGCTATGGGCGAAAATATTTCCGTTTCCCTGTATATGGACGACAGTTATACGTATGTGAATATGCTGGGTATGAAGATCAAATCTGCCCTGGAGGATTCCGATGACCAGGACGGCCTGCTGGATAAGCTGGATGGGATGACGTTATCCGAACTGGGGGAAATGGACAAGTATCTGCTGGATTCTTCCGTGGAGGAAAAGGATGGACGGCAGCTGCTATCCTTTACTATTTCCGGCTCCGGCCTGACGGAGGAAATGGGGGATTTGCTGGCCGGCGGACTGGAGGAATTTGGCGTCAGCCTTCCCAGCGACATCCTGGATTCCGACAGTATGCATACAGAAATGTCCGATATTCTCCTGAAAACGGAAATTAACCCGGAAGGCTTGCTGGATAAGATAACGCTGGATACGGCCGTAGTGATGACGGGAAATACGTCCAGCAGTCTGAATCTCGAATCCCAAATTGAGGTGGTCATCAAAACCGCCTTAGATATCGAAATGAAATTCAATAATCCGGGCCAGACGGTAGTAATTACCCCTCCGGACGACCTTGACACCTATGTAGACGCTTCTGAGAACCCGGAGCCCGGGAGTCTGTCCATGGAGGCGGTACAAGCGGTGCTGTCCAGCCTGTATACGGACGATGGCAGCCCGGTAGCCAATTACCTGGAGGTCTACCAACAGTTGTGCGATGAATATGGGCAGGATGTGGTGGACACCGTTTTGGAGATCTATGTTGAGCCGTATCTGTCCCAAAGCTGACCATCCGGAAAGCCTCAGGCCTCCCACGCAGCGGTGGGGGGCCTGTTTTTATGGCACATGAAGTTTTCGCCCGCCTTTTACAAAAGGCAACGCCTGCGAGCGCCCGCAGTGCGGGAAGCAGCGAGCAGGGGTTGGCGCCGCGGTCAAAACCGGCCGCCGCGAGAGCGGCACGGGGCGGTTTTGGGCACCGCAAGAGGAATCGGGGTCGAGGGGCAGAGCCCCTGATGCACCCTACAGGGCGGAGCTCCCGTCTAACCCTGCCAGCCATAGGAAATACCCAAACCGGAAAAATTACAGTTCTGTAGCCGGATATTACAGGGTTGTTGTTGCATTTTGATCCCGGGATTTGTTATACTCTGTATATTGCACGGGATCAACAGGCCGGGAACCGGCCGTCAAGTATATCATAAAGGGGATTATAGATTCATGAACGCCTACCGTCCGACAAAAAAGAAGAAAAAAGGCAGAGCCAGCGGACTGCTGGTATTTCTGCTGGTATTTGTGATTTTTCTGGCGGTATTCGGGGGCGTATGCTTATGGGCTGTGGTGAATTATAGCCAACAGCACCAGGAGGAAGCTTCTTCCGGGGAATCCGATGCTTCCAATACCGTTGTTTTTTCCCAGTCGGATATCCGAAACCTGTTTATTGTGACCATAGACGGTACCGTACCCCGTGGGTTTATGCTTCTGCGGTCGGATCCCCAGGCTTCCCGGATAACAGCGGTAGCGATTCCGCGGGAAACCGAGGTGGAAAACGGCACCTCCCTGCAGCGCCTGGATCAGGTGTACAGTGAGGAC
>CALWMQ010000181.1 GCA_944382025.1 uncultured Clostridia bacterium
CTACACCATCTTCCTCGACCGGCACTCCCACCAACTTGGCGCCCAGGGAACGAATCGAATTCAGAGAACCTACAAACCTGGGCGCTTCGCATAACACCACGTCGCCCGGGTTGCAGAGGACTTTAGCCAGCAGCTCCATGGCCTGCTGGGCGCCGGCGGTAATCAGGATATCGTCAAATTCCCGGCCTACATGATGCTTGTCCTGCATATAGGCGGTCAGCCGACGGCGCAGGGGCGTATATCCTTCCGTGGTACTGTACTGCAAGGCGTCAATAGGGCGGGTCGTAAGGATCCGGTTGGAGATCTCCGCAATTTCCTTGACCGGGAAAGCCTCCGGGGCGGGATTGCCCGCCGACAGGGAAACCACCTCCGGGTCAGCGGCGTATTTCAAAATCTCACGGATAGCCGATGGGTTCAAACCAATCACCCGGTCGGCGAATCGATAATCAGTCATGCTCTGTTTTCCAGTCCTTTCAGAGGCAGGACGCCGCCTGACGCCCCGTCCGTTCCAAATTCACGCGAAAATACGTGTTTAACCTCTATATAATAGCACACTTCCGTTGACATTTTCAACCGGAAATTGTAAAATGATGGGTATTCACAGCGGAACCCCATAAGGGGATTTACCGCCAAAACAACGAAAGGTTTGGTAGACTATGAGCGCACTGGACACGCTGGCGGACCGGATGTTTCCGGACGTCACTCATACGCCGGAAGAATATGAGGCCCTGTATCCGGCTCGACAGCTAAAAGAAGGGGCCCGGGTGACCAGAATCGCCCCCTCCCCTACCGGCTATCTTCATTTGGGCGTACTGTATGCCGCCACCATCAACTACCTTACCGCCAAGTCTACCGGGGGGGTATTTTATTTCCGTCTGGAGGACACCGACAGCAAACGGGAGGTAGACGGCGGCGCTGAAGATATTCTGGCTGGCTTGAGCCATTACGGGTTGACCCCGGACGAAGGGTATGGCGGGCCCGGAAAAGAAACCGGAAACTATGGGCCTCACCGTCAGAGCGACCGGGCTGAAATCTACCATACCTATGTCAAGGATCTGGTCAGAAAAGGCTTGGCTTATCCCTGCTTCTGCACCGCCGAACAGCTGAATGCGGTACGGGAAGAGCAGGAATCCCGTAAAGAGCGCACAGGCTATTACGGGGCCGCGGCCGTATGCCGCCGGTTATCCCCGGAAGAGGCCCTGCAAAAAATAGAGGCCGGCCTGCATTATGTGGTACGTCTCCGCTCCCCGGGGGATGAGTCACGCCGGGTGAAATTTGATGATATGGTCAAGGGGACTATTGAAATGCCCGAAAACGATCAGGATCTGGTCCTGCTCAAAACCGATGGGATCCCCACTTATCATTTTGCTCACGCAATAGATGACCACCTGATGCGGACAACTCACGTCATCCGCGGCGATGAATGGATCTCTTCGGTCCCCATCCATCTCCAGCTGTTTCAGGTGCTGGGTTTTAAGCCTCCTAAATATGCCCATATCAGCCCCATTATGAAGGAGGAAAACGGCAATAAACGCAAGCTGTCCAAACGCAAGGATCCTGAAGCTGCCGTACGCTATTTTACCGAAGAGGGTTACCCGATTCAAAGCGTTATGGAATACCTGCTGACCATCGCCAGCAGCGGTTTTGAGGACTGGCGGAAATGCAATCCTGCCGCCGACCGTTTTTCTTTCCCCTTTAATTTGAAAAAAATGAGCGTTTCCGGCGCCCTGTTTGATCTGGACAAGCTCAATGACGTGAGCAAAAATGTGGTGTCCGCTATGGACGCGGATGCTGTCACCAGGTATATTCTGGAATGGGCGGCACAATATAACCAAGAGTTCCACGCCAAACTCGCCGCAGACCCCGTTTTTGCTCAAGGCATCTTTTCTATCGACCGGGGTGGCAGTAAACCCCGGAAGGATATCGGCAAATGGAGCGATGCCCCGGATTATGCCGCCTATTTCTACCAGCGGCCAGATCCCACCGGCCTGGAGTATCCAGAATCCCTCCATGCCGCCGACATAAAGGAGATCCTGTCGTCTTATCCTCCGGTGTATGACCCCTCTCAGGATCGGCAGCAATGGTTCGATGCCATTAAAGCCCTATGCCCCGCTCTGGGGTTCTGCCCCGAGGTCAAGGAATATAAAAAGAATCCGGATGGCTACAAAGGCCACGCCGGGGATGTCAGTACGGTTCTGCGTATCGCTGTCACCGGGCGGCGGAATACGCCTGACCTGTGCAGTATCATGCGGCTTCTGGGCAAAGAGGAAATTTTAGCTCGCCTTCAGGCGGCGGCCAGCGTCCTTTGATCGGAAAAGGTACAGCGGATCTCTACACACGACAGAGGGATTTCTTTGAAAAAACGCTATGCCTGCCGCCCATCCCGAGAAAACAGCTCCCACAGCCAACCATTTCGTAACGGAAAGGATGAACCACCATGATGGCAGAGGAGAAAACAACCCTCCCACCCGCTGAGGAATCCGCGGGGAACTTCATACATGATATCATTGACGAGGAATTGGCCCCTGGCGGCCGCTGCGAAGGGGAAACCGTTCATACCCGGTTTCCTCCTGAGCCCAACGGTTATCTGCATATTGGTCACGCTAAGGCCATCTGCATCGATTTCGGTACCGCTTTGAAATACGGCGGCATCTGTAACCTGCGTATGGACGACACCAATCCTACTAAAGAGGACGTGGAATACGTTGACGCCATCCAGGAGGATATTCACTGGCTGGGGTACGACTGGGACGGCGGCTTCTATTACGCTTCCGATTATTTTGAACAGCTCTATGATATCGCCGTCAACCTGATCAAAAAGGGGTTGGCTTATGTCTGCCAACTGACCCCGGATCAGATGCGGGAAAACCGGGGTGATCTGACTCATCCGGCTGTTAGCCCATACCGGGACCGGCCCGTGGAGGAAAGCCTCGACCTATTTGCCCGTATGCGGGCGGGAGAGTTTCCTGACGGGGCTATGACCCTACGGGCCAAAATCGACCTGAACAGCGGCAACTTCAATATGCGGGATCCTGTGCTGTACCGGATCAATCATGCCCACCATCACCGCCAAGGGGATAAATGGTGCATTTATCCCATGTACGATTTCGCCCATCCCCTGGAAGACGCCATTGAGGGGATCACCCATTCCCTGTGTTCCTTGGAATTTGAGGATCACCGCCCCCTGTACAATTGGGTAGTGGAACACGCGGAGCTTCCCGGAAATCCCCGGCAGATCGAATTTGCCCGCTTGAACATCAATTATACCGTCATGTCCAAGCGCAAACTCCGCAAGCTGGTGGAGGAAAAGTATGTTTCCGGCTGGGACGATCCCCGGATGCCCACCCTGCGGGGCCTGCGCCGAAGAGGCTATACTCCTGCCTCTATCCGGAATTTTATCGACCGGGTTGGGGTGGCCAAGGTCCCCAGCACGGTGGAAGTGGCTTTGCTGGAATACTGCCTGCGGGAAGACTTAAATGAAAACGCTCAGCGAGCCATGGCGGTACTGCGTCCGGTGAAACTGACCATCGTCAATTATCCCGAGGGTCAGAGCGATACCTTTGAGATGGAAAACCATCCCTCCTACCCGGAACGGGGAACCCATCCCGTTACCTTCTCCCGCCATTTGTGGGTGGAACGGGAGGATTTTATGGAAGAGCCGGTAAAAGGCTATTTCCGCCTGTTCCCCGGCAATGAGGTACGGTTGAAATCCGCTTATGTGATCAAATGTACCGGATGTGTCAAGGATGAGACGGGAAACGTGGTCGAGATCCTGGCGGAATACGATCCCGAAACCCGCGGCGGGAACACGCCCGACGGTCGGAAGGTCAAGGGTACCATCCACTGGGTGGATGCCGCTACCGCGGTGCCGGCTGAGATCCGCCTCTACTCCTCCCTCTTTCTTGATCCCAGCCCTGATGCGGGAGATAAGGACTTCCTGGATTGCCTGAACCCCGATTCCCTGGAGATCCTTACCGGCTGTATGGTGGAATCTTCTCTTGCCGGGATCCAGTCTGGAAGCTTCCAGTTCCTGCGGCAAGGATATTTCTGCGTGGATAATACCGATAGTTCTCCGGAGCATCTGGTGTTCAACCGGGCGGTATCTCTGAAAGACAGCTTCAAGAAAAAATAATCAGATTCCCATAAAAACGTATAACAGCGGCGCGTCCCATACCAGGACGCGCCGCTGTTTTTCTGGCAGGGATTCTCTGACAGCGCTCCCCTTCCCCGGGCTTCACCATCAGCACTTGGCTGCTATTCCGGCCACCAACCTTCCTCCAGGGCAAAATTACCCTGTAATGTCAATATACTGGCTGCTGGCGTAGCCCAAAGTGCCCTTATACTCCACAACATACCATCCGCCTGATTCCCCATACACCGTTACCTGAGCACCGTCGGGTATCTCTGCCAGCACATCGCCCTGCAGGTTTGGCCGGCCTCGGAGATTCAGGTTGCCTCGGACTGTATCCACCGTCCCCTGCCGGACAG
>CALWMQ010000182.1 GCA_944382025.1 uncultured Clostridia bacterium
TATTTAAGACTCTCCGGGTAGAAAACGGCAATGATATTGTGACTAAGATACCGCCCGCACTCTGGGGATACCGCCATGTGGGTGCCAAGCTGCATATCGGGCCGCCCCGCTTTTTTGGAGTGGCTTCGGGTAACCAGCACCGTCCCCAGCAATATTACGCCAATCTATTTACCGATCTGCCGTGATGGGATTCCCATGAAAAAAAGCCTATAAAAGTATAAAAACGGCCGGGAATATTGGCATCCCGGCCGTTTTTATGGTAATATGAACTAGATTATACGGCATAAGTGTTTAACCTATACTTACCCGTGCGTGATGCCCTTCGCATGGAGATCAACAATACGGAAGGGGATTTTTATGCAAATCAAAAATGGACGGGTCTTTCTGGCTGATGGAACCTTTGCGGATACCACGATAGATATTGAAAATGGACGTGTCAGCGCCTTGGGCGCGCCTGGGACCGACGGCACCTTGGATGCCCAGGGAGGTTATGTGATCCCGGGGCTTATTGATATCCATACTCATGGGGCGGTGGGGCATGATTTCAGCGATGGCGGTGTAGAAGATATCCAGGCTATGGCGCAATATCTCGCCAGCCAGGGGATTACGTCTTTTTTGGGGACCACCATGTCCCTGGGGCTGGAGGAATTATGCCGCGTCGCCGCATCCGCCGCCGCGTATATGAAAAGTCCTTCGCCGGGCACGGCGTCGCTGCGGGGAATCAATATGGAAGGGCCTTTTTTCTCCATAGCCAAAAAAGGCGCCCAGAGCGCGGAACATATCCTGCCGCCGGACCATGCCTTTTACCGCCGGATTCAGGACGCTTCCGGGAACGCGGTACGCCTGGCTGACCTGGCCCCGGAGCTTCCAGGGGCAATGGAATTTATCTCCCAGGTTTCCCGGGAATGCCGGGTAAGCATTGCCCACACCGAAGCGGATTATGATACGGCTGTCCGTGCCTTCGAAGCAGGCGCCTCCCACGTAACTCATCTGTTTAACGCCATGCCTCCCTTCACCCACCGGGCGCCCGGAGTGGTAGGGGCCGCTGCCGACCACGCCCAGTCAGTGGAACTTATCAGCGATGGGTTTCACATCCATCCGTCGGTTGTGCGGAGCGTGTTCCGGCTGTTTGGGGAAGACCGGGTATGCTTGATCAGCGATTCCATGCGTGCCTGCGGTATGCCTGACGGGACGTATACCCTTGGCGGCCAGACGGTACTGGTCCATAGAGGCAAGGCGACTCTGGAAAACGGCACCCTGGCAGGAAGTACGACCAACCTGATGGAGTGTCTGCGCCGGGCGGTATCCTTTGGCGTTCCGCTGACCGCCGCCGTGAAGGCTGCCACCATGAACCCTGCCCGTGCTGCCGGTATTCTGGATACGGTAGGGACTTTGGAACCGGGCAAACAGGCGGATCTGGTTATATTGGATTCAGAATTGCGCCTGCGCCAGGTCATGATCCAGGGGAAAACTATTTTACAGGCAGAATAGCTGATAATGGAAAGGATGTAACGCCCAATGAAAATTCTGTATGCCAAGGATTACGAAAGCATGTCCCGAAAGGCGGCAAATATTATTTCCGCTCAGGTTATACTGAAGCCTAACTGTGTATTAGGATTGGCCACGGGTTCCAGTCCCATCGCCACCTACCGCCAGCTGATCCAGTGGTATGATAAGGGGGACATCGATTTTTCCGCCTGTTCCACAGTGAATCTGGATGAATACTGCGGCTTGCCGAAGGATAATGAGCAAAGCTATGCGTATTTCATGTATGAGAATTTTTTCCGGCACATCAATATCCGTATGGAGAATACCAATATTCCTGACGGTATGAATCCGGACGCGGACGCGGAATGCCGGCGGTACAATGGCGTGATCCGGGATCTGGGAGGCATTGACCTGCAGCTGCTGGGGATCGGACATAACGGCCATATTGGGTTCAACGAGCCGGGCGGCGCTTTTGAGAAGGAGACCCACTGTGTCAGCCTGACCCGGCAGACCATCGAAGCGAATAAGCGGTTTTTTGACCGGATTGAGGATGTACCTACCAAAGCCTATACCATGGGAATCAAAAGTATTATGAATGCCAAAAAGATTCTGCTGGTGGCCAGCGGGGAGAGCAAATCGGATATTCTGTACCGGATGGCTACCGGACCTATTGAGCCGGGGGTTCCGGCCTCTATCCTCCAGCTGCATAACGATGTGACGGTAGTGGCTGACGAACCGGCGCTGAAAGCCCTTTTGGCCAACGCTCCGGAGATGGTGTCCGGGCTGCCGGAAAGCCGGAAATCATTTTCCGACATGGCGATGGCTATGAAATAGGGTGGCTGTTTTAAAAATAAGAAAAATGGAAGCGGCTTGGTCCGGGATAATACCCAGGACCAAGCCGCTTTGCATTGTATACCTCTATATTGCTGTTGACATGGATAGGCAGAATAGGAGTTTAAGCAAGTTGACGTGGGAAGACTGAGTGGTGACAACACTGTTTGGGGTGGGAACGTCTATCCCAAACTGTTGTTTTCCTTAGTCATAGTTACTGTAGGACTGTACGCTTACCGCTATAGGGACATATCAAACATAAGGCCCAGTTGTCCTCCGGCCAGACAGATGCGGCAGCCTGTTTTAGATACTTTTCAGCTGTTCCAGAAGGCTATACAGCTTTTCCGGGGGCAGATATCCCTTGGCCCTGGTCAGGACCTGATTCAGCGTCATGCCTGATGCCAGGCGAATCAGCGGCGAATTAGCCAGTTGGGGGAGTTCCGTTTGCAGCAATTCCCGTGCCTGGGGCACCCGGAGTATCTGCCTGATGGTGATATTTCCATTGTACAGATTCATACATACACCTCCACCACCCAATATATGCTGTTATGGGAGGTGCTGACTGTCCTTTTTAGAGGCGAGGCCGAAGCGGCGGCAGGGCAAAGCGAAACCCGCACGAACCTAGTGTTCATGCGGGTTTATGATGGTGGGCGTAAACGGACTCGAACCGCTGACCTCTTGCGTGTGAAGCAAGCGCTCTAACCAGCTGAGCTATACGCCCAAATGCAGCCGCCGCTGTTGCAGCAGCCAAGTGGTGACCCGAACGGGAATCGAACCCGTGTTACCGCCGTGAAAGGGCGGTGTCTTAGCCTCTTGACCATCGGGCCAGATGGTAGCGGTAGTCGGATTTGAACCAACGACACTGCGGGTATGAACCGCATGCTCTAGCCAACTGAGCTATACCGCCATATACGCGTCCCAGCTTTGGAAAACCGGCGGCTCCTCAGGGGACGCAGATTATTATATAGTATGTCCATTGCATTTGTCAAGGCTATTTTACAAATTTTATCCGAAAATGGAAATACATTTTGATGGGCAGGCAGCGGCACATTCTCCGCAGCCTACACATTTTTCCGGATCAATGGAAGCCAGGAAATGGTCCACATGGATCGCGTCATGCTGGCATACCTTGGTACATTTCATACATCCGATACACCCTACGGAACAGGCTTTCCGTACCACAGCGCCTTTATCGTGGCTGGAGCAGCGAACAACACCTTTGGCATTCCCCGGAACCAAGGAAATAATACCCTTAGGGCACTGCTTAACGCAGAGGCCGCAGGCACGGCACTGGGAAGGATCTACCCTGGCTAAACCGTTTTCCACATGAATAGCGTCAAATTCGCATACCTTAACGCAGTCCCCGTAACCCAGGCATCCGAAACCGCATTTCCAGTCGCCGCCATAGAACTGTGAGGCAGCTTTACAGGAAGGTATCCCACTGTAATGGAGTTTGCGGGACGTAAATTCCTCACAGCCGCCGCAGTGTACCAGAGCGGTTTTCACTTCCACCGCACCGTCCACTCCCAGCAGCCGTCCGGTAGCCTCTGCGACCGCCGTACCGCCTGGGGAACATAGCCCTACCTTGGCGCCTTCATGGACCAGGCCTTGGGCATAGCCGTCACAGCCGGAATATCCGCAGGCACCACAGTTGGCCCCGGGGAGGACAGCCCGTACCGCCTCCACCTTCTCATCCCGGGGCACCGCCAACACCGCGGAAGCCACCGACAAAATCAGGCCCAGCAATAACCCGATGCCCGCCAAAATGACTATAGGGAGTACAATTGACATGGACAACAAATCCTTTCCTCATCGGGGAACCCCCGGGAAATGGCATAAAACGTGGTATCAAACCCGGCAGAAACCCCGTTGGGGGCCTTCCCACCGTTTCAGGGGCCTGTCAGCCTCTTTTCTGCTGTTGGGTAGCCTTACAGTCCGAACAGGCCCTGGAATCCCAGGAACGAAACCGATACCAGGGAAGCCGATATGAGGGTGATAGGCAGCCCCTTAAGGCCTGACGGGATATCGGCGGATTCCAAGCGTTCCCGCACTCCGGCGAACATGACCATTGCCAGCATAAAGCCCAAACCCGCCCCCAGGGCATTGACCAGGGACTGGACGAACCCGTAGCCACTGTCAATATTGAGGATGGTGACCCCCAGCACCGCGCAGTTGGTGGTAATAAGGGGCAGATAGATGCCTAAGGATTTGTACAGGGGCGGGATAAACCGTTTGAGGGCGATTTCCACCAGCTGTACCAGGGCGGCGATAATCAGGATAAAAGCAATGGTCTGTAAATAGGCCAGGTCATTGGGGACCAGAAGATAGGTATAGATAGGCCAGGTAGCGGCGGAAGCCATCAGCATGACGAAGATCACCGCCAGGGACATGCCTACCGCGGACCGAAGCTCTGTGGAAACGCCAAGGAAGGGGCAGATACCCAAGAACTGGGACAGCACGAAGTTATTGACCAGCAGGCCGCCAATCAGGATGGCCAGAAGGCTTCCTTTATCCATTCTCCTTTACCTCCTTGCTGTCCGGTTCGGTTACCGGGTTAGACTGCCCAGTCTCGCAGGCCCCTGCCGTATGGCAGGAAGAGGCCATGGGACAGGCCGCGCACACCTGAGTGCCCAGTTCTTTTTTTGCCGCGTCCTTGTCCAGCCTATGGGACAGCTTGTTGGCCAGATAGATCAGCATACCAAAGACAAAGAATCCTCCGGCGGGAAGGACGAAGATGGTGATAGGGGGCAACAGGCCGTTTTCCGGCCAGCCGAACAGGGTACCGTTGCCCAGCAGCTCCCGGATACTGCCCATCACCACAAGGGAAGCGGTAAAGCCCGCACCCATGCCCAGGCCGTCCAGGGTGGAGAGCCCCACGCTGTTTTTGCTGGCGAAGGCTTCGGCCCGGCCAAGGATGATACAGTTGACCACGATCAGGGGCAGATAGATACCCAGCGCCTGGTCGATGGAGGGCAGGTAGGCTTTCACCAGCATCTGGACGATGGTGGTGAACCCGGCGATAATGACAATATAGGCAGGCAGACGGACTTTATCCGGGATCACCTTCCGTAGCAGGGAGATGACGATATTGGAGCATACCAGCACAAAAGTAGCTGCCGCTCCCATACCCAGCCCGTTGACCGCCGCGGTAGTCACCGCCAAGGTGGGACAGGTGCCCAGTACCAGGCGCAGGACCGGGTTTTCCCGGAGAATTCCTTTGGTAAATTCCTTTCCGTACCGGTTCATCAGTTCCCACTCCCTTCCGTGACCTGTCGATACAGGGCAACCGCCTGGGATACGCCGTCAGCGATGCCTTTGGAGGTCTTGGTCGCCTGGGACACTCCGTCCACATTGCCCCCGATGGTAAAGGGCTGGGCTTCCTTGCCCTGGAAGGCGTCCAACAGACCGCCCTTGACTACCTTATCCACATAGCCGGCAGTCTCATTATCATCGGTAACCTGGACGCCGGTAATCACGCCATCCACGCCGATGCCGGTCATAACGGTGAGTCCGGCGCTTTTGCCGGTGGTGGTGACGGTAAACACATATCCTGCCGGCTGTCCGTCCCGCAGGGCGGTATAATATTCGGTACCATCCTCCAGGGTGTGTTTTTCAAAGGTATCGGCATCGATTACCTGCTGGCGGGCCTGGTTTTCGGCCTGGGCGGTACGCTGAGCGATGGTGTCAGCGGTCAAGGCATTGGTTCCCGCCAGGGCAGCGGTTACCCCTCCGGCGATCACCGCCAGCGCCAGGGTGGAAATCACAATTTCCCTTAGCTGTGTTTTATCCACGGCGCAGCCACCTCCGTTTCTCCCCGAAGGGCAGGGGGCGTGTAGCCCGTTCGATCAGGGGGGTCAGAATATTCATAATAACGATGGCGAAGGAAACCCCTTCCGGCAGGGAACCGTACAGGCGGATCAGCACGGTCAGGAGCCCACAGCCGATAGCGAATACCACCTGTCCCGACCGGTTAATAGGGCTGGTGGTGTAGTCGGTAGCCATAAAAATAGCGCCCAGCAGGAGCCCTCCGGACAGGATATGGTATAAGGGGTTGGCTCCCAGCAGCCAGGTCATCACAAACACGGTACCAATATAGACCAGGGGAATGATAGGGGTGATTACCCGGCGGATGACCAGGTAGGCGCCTCCCAGCAGCAGGGCGAACACACAGGTTTCGCCAAGGCATCCGCCCCGCATTCCAAAGAACAGCTGATCCAGGGGGATAGCGGACAGGTCACCGCCGGAGGCCAGTACAGCTAAAGGGGTAGCGGTGGTCACCGCGTCCACTCCCTGGAGCTGAACCGGGGCGGTCCAGGTATTCATACTTTCGGGGAAGCTGGCCAGCAGCACAATCCTGCCCAGAAGGGCGGGATTGACGAAATTCTGGCCGATGCCGCCGAACATCTGCTTGGCAACCACAATAGCGGCGACACAGCCCAGGGCAGCCTGCCACAGGGGGATGGAAACCGGCAGGTTATAGGCCAGCAGCAGGCCGGTTACCACACAGGACAGGTCCCCTATGGAAGACGGGCGTTTCAGAACCCAGCGGCTGAGGATTTCAGCGGCTATGCAGGCGGCAACGCAGACCAGTTCCACGGCCAGGGCGCGCCAGCCGAACAGCCATACCGAAGCGATCCCCGCGGGGATCAGGGCAACAATCACATCCAGCATAACGCCGCGGGTATCGGCGCCGCTGTGCAGGTGGGGGGAGGAGGAAACGATCAGGGTACTCTCCATTGGGCATCATCCTCACTTATGTAAAATCGGGCAGATTATTTTGCCTGCCGGACGGCCTCCTTGGCCAACCGGATATTTTGCAGGATCGGCCGGTGAGCCGGGCAGGAGAAGGTGCAGCAGCCGCATTCCATACAGGTCATGGCGCCCAAGCGGCGCATCTGGTCCACGTCACCGGCCTGGAAGGCCCGGACAATATTGGGGGGGACCAGGTGCATGGGGCAGGCGTCCACGCATCTGCCGCAGCGGATGCAGGGAGAGGCAGGCAGGTTGGTGACATCCTCCTCGGCCAGAGCCAGGATCGCGTTATTCTGCTTCAATATGGGCAGGGTGTCGTCCATCAGGGAGAGACCCATCATAGGCCCGCCCATCAGCAGCTTTTTAGGCTTATAGCGCAGGCCGCCGGTAAAGGCAAGTACGTCATGGATGGGGGTACCGATGGTGACCTGGACATTTTTGGGGTGGGCGACAGCGGAGCCGTCAACCGTTACCCGTTTGGTGACCAGGGGCATGCCGGTTTTGAGGTACCTGGCCAGTACGGCGCAGGAAGTGACATTCATTACCACGCAGCCCACATCCGCGGGAAGCTTTCCCGGGGGGACCCGCCGTCCGGTGCAGGCGGCGATCAATACCTTTTCGGCGCCCTGCGGGTACCGTGCAGGGAGGCTTTTTACCATGACCTGGCGTTCCGGCCGGGAAACGCTTTTGGCGATTTTAGAGAGTTCCGCGATAGCGGCAGGCTTATTGCGTTCAATGGCGATAATGACCCGGCCTGCGTCCAGGAATTCCATAACCGCCTGGACTCCGGATACAATATCCCAGGAATTTTCCATACATTCCCGGTAATCGGCGGTAATATAGGGTTCGCATTCAGCGGCGTTGATGAGGATGGTGTCAATCCCATCAGGATCTTTGGGGTTGAGTTTGATATGGGTGGGGAAGCCAGCGCCTCCCAGGCCGACCAGGCCGGAAGCTCTGACAGCCTGGAGAAAATCCTCGCGGCTTTCCACCACCGGCGGTTTCACACTGCTATGTACTCGCTGCTGGCCGTCGGATTGGATGACGACTGCCTGAGTGGTACGCCCGCCGGGCAGCAGCAGTTCGGTGATACCGGTCACCGTGCCGGACACTCCGGAATGGACGGGTGCGGAAAGGGGTTGACTGCTGTCACCCACCACCTGTCCTACTTCCACGGTATCGCCTACCTTGACCGTGGGAGTACAGGGAGCGCCCAAATGCTGGGACATGGCCAGAATAATTTTGTCAGGCGGGGGCATGACCACGGTCTCGCACTCGGCGGTATGCTTTCGGTGAGGGGCGTGGACACCGCCGCGGATATGGGAATGAAGGCGTTCCAGGAAGGTCATTGGTTGCAACACCCTTTCTTACCCAGCCGCCGGAGGAGACCAACGGCTGGAACAAATAGTATATTAATGGATAGATTATACATTTAGTCTATTAAGAGCTGGCATCAGCAGGTTCAGGGCCAAGCCGGTAAGGGTTCCGGCCGCCAGAGCCAGCAGCAAAAGCCAGGGGGCATAATACAGCATGGCATGCCCCAGCAGGGCCATCGCCATCAGAAGCTGGCCGGCGTTATGAGCGATAGCGCCGGAAATGCCCACGCCGATGTAGCTGAGCCTGTCACGGGAGAGACGGAGTACAAGGGCCATCACCAGGGTGCTGAGCAGTCCGCCGGCGGCGCTCATAAAAAAGGCGCTGCCACCCCGGAAGAGGGCGAATAAGGCTTTAGCGGCGGTAATACCCAGGGCAGCGGGGAGATGCGGGCAACGCAGACGAGGGCTGGTGAGGACATACATAATGACGATATTGGACAATCCCAGGCGGGCGCCGGGGATTGGCAGGACCGGCAGGAGCGCTTCGAGGAAAGAGAGTGCCAAGGCCAAGGCCGCCAATAGGCCCAACTGAGCGGCGGTCAGGGCGGGGCAAATTTGCTTGGGCTTAGGGAGAGACGGTGCCATCGGAATGGTGGGATGGTTGTTACGGGAAGCTGTCCGGGCAGCTTCTTTGGAAATGAAGTGATCCATGTGGCAAGCCTTTCTTCCAAGAACAAAATGTATTAAAGCCTGTAGTTTATACCAAATGTCATATCACAAATCCAAATGATTTGTCTTGTACAGTACGTGCGACAGGGGTTCCGCCCCTGAAACCCGCCTCCCTTGCGGTGCCCAAAACCGTCTTGCCGCTCTCGCGGCTGCCGGTTTTGACCGCGGCGCCAACCCCTGCTGGCTGCTTCCCGCACTGGGGTGCTCCCAGGCGTTGACTTTTGAAAAAGGCAGGCGAAAACTTCCTGTATTTATAGTATTGTTGAGCAGTCATAAGGGGGAATGTTGCTTCCAGTCTCTATGAGGCAGTAAAGGGATGATCTTTCAAAAGCGATTTGAATGAAGGCGTGAAAAAATGCTGACTTTTTGGCCAATCCAGCCTCCCGGAAGAGAGATAAAACGGGTATGAGGTTAGCCGGCTATCATATCCACTTCCGGCTGTTCAGCGGATATTCGGATGGCGATTCCGGCCGGGACACAGGCAGCGGTTTGTCCGGCTGAGGACAGCCAGCCGGTACCGACGCAGATCTGGTCGGGACAGCCGCTAGTCTTAACCCGTATCTGTCCACCGGCTACCTCCAGGGTCAGGGAGATATGGTTACGGCCTTCCACCGTTCGTACCGTAGGTATATCCAGTGGCAGGGTAAACTCCCCGTCCGGTGTAATCACTACCGCGGTACAGCCTGGTTGTCGCAGCAACTGGGCTCCCAGAAGAAGAAGCAGGGCCAAGGCCAGGACAGTTCCGGCGAGGAACAGATCACCTCGGCGGAAAAAACGGGAGCGTAACGATATTTTCTGCTCCATTCCAGGCCGCCTCCCAACAGACTGAAATTCTCTTATCCGGAGGTTCCCTTTTCTCCAAAAGGCTTGGAAACAGTCTGTATATATCTTTCTTATAATAGTATATTTCCCGAAAAATTACAAGATATTTACGTCTAGGCATCTTACCGGGGGACACACGTAAACAAACAACCGGCCGAGTAAAGGCCGGTTCAATATGACTGGGGCAGGTGCCGGAGACGGCGGTAAGGTTTGACACATGTTTTACTTGCCGCATCTTGTGCCAATGAGCAGAGCCTATAGTAGGATCTGTTGCCGAGAGAAGTGCTTTTGACGGGCTGGAAGCCTTTCGAGGGCTTAGCGGCACAGCCATGAGCTGAAAGGGAAGCGGTTATGGCTATGACCAATGTGTGGAGTCCTGAGGAAGGAGAGCTGATTTGTTTATTCTGAGCCGTGCGGGTTTGATGGCCGCCACCCGTATCCCGTATCTGTCCAACCAGGCTGAAAACTTCAGCTTTTATCCGGAACTGCGTATAAGGGATGCAATCCCGGGCTCAATCGCAAAAAAGCTCCCCTGTCCAGTTACGAGAACCAGACGGGGGAGTCATCAAAGGGACAAATTATTGCTGGACAGCATATACGCTGGCGCGTTTACGATCCTTGCCGACCCGCTCAAAGCGCAGGACACCGTCCACCTTGGCGAACAGGGTATCGTCAGAGCCGATGCCCACATTCTCACCGGGATGGATATGGGTACCGCGCTGGCGTACCAGGATGTTGCCAGCCAGTACGAACTGTCCATCAGCCCGTTTGACACCCAATCTTTTGGATTCGGAATCACGGCCGTTTTTAGTAGAACCAACGCCTTTTTTATGGGCGCACAGTTGGATGTTTATTTTCAGCATTTCGTTACACCTCCGTTAGGAATACCTGTATATATTCGGGATATTGGGAACGCAACCCTTCCGCATGGAGTTTCAGGCCCTTCAGCACTGTCTGAGCGTGTTCCAGGCTGGTACAGGGAACAGAGCAGAATAAATAACCGTCTTTTTGGCGGAGCAATACATGACAAGCGCATACATCGGTCAACGTATTAGCAGCCATATAGGCGGCGGATGACATAGCGGCACAGACGATATCATGGCCGGCAGGAGCCATCCCGGCGTGTCCCTTCAGGCGAAACCCACAGATGCAGCCGTTTCGCGCCAAAAAATCCACTCGGATCATTCGGCCTCAGCAGGGGCATCGGTTTTGGCAGCTTTAGGCGCCTTGGGATTGACAGCGTCGATCTGGATTTTAGTGAAGGGCTGACGGTGACCCATTTTGCGTTTGCTGCCCTTCTTGGGACGATAAGTGAACACAGTAATTTTCTTGGCTTTGCCGTTTTTCAGCACATGGGCTTCGACTGAAGCGCCTTTGACATAGGGAGCGCCAACCTTTAGCTCCTTATCGTTGTGCACCGCCACAACCTTATCGAAGGTCACAGTGGCTTCCTCAGCCGCATCCAGTTTTTCAACGAACAGAACGTCACCATTCTGTACCTTATACTGTTTGCCGCCGGTTTCAATAATGGCGTACATGATGTGTACCTGCCTTTTCTAAAGACTCGCTGTCCGAGGGCGGGTGTGAACCACTTAAGGCCAGCTGGCTAAGCGGGAAAGGCAAAACCAACCAGCGCCCGGAACATGCGGCAACCATCAGTTTACCACACATTTCTGCAGCTGTCAATGGATTCTTGAAAAACTTATTCGACCACTATGTAGGAGTACAATACATGTTGGAGAGACGAATAAAAAAGGATGAAGGATAAGGCCGCATCGGTTAAAGTTGAAGTTGCGGACAACAACCGAACGAGAGGGGGCCATATCCTTCATGAGCACGAGTATAACACAGGACATGGCGTATCGGCAATCCCTGATGAGATACGCGGAGAACCTGATGAGATACGCGGAGAAATACGGCGTCAGCCGCACCAGCCGAAAGTACAACAAGAGCCGGTCGTACATCTACTTCTGGAAGGCCCGCTGGGACGGGACGGTGCAGTTCCTGGCCTGCCAGTCTAGACGTCCCCACGGCCATCCCAATCAGCACACAGAGGCGGAGCTGAAGCTGATCCGCGATATGCGTCGCCGCAACCCAGACCTGGGCATGGTGGAACTGTGGCACCGGCTGCGGAAACGTGGCTATACCCGCCGCCCGGAGAGCCTGTTCCGAATCATGCGCAAGCTGGGGCTGTTTCCTGCGGCTGAGAAGAAAAAACATACAGCCCCAAACCTTACGAACAGATGACCTATCCAGGCCAGCGTGTCCAGGTGGATGTGAAGGTAGTACCTCGCAGGTACATTGCGGATCCGGAGCTCCGCTGCTCCAGTATACAGCCATTGACAAGTTTATTCGCCACCGTTTTCTTGTTGCCTATCTGGAGTGGAGTACCATTTCCTCTGCCGGTTTTCTGAAAAAGTCGTTCAAATGGTATGCCATTGAGGCATCCCGTTGGAGTGCGTCCAGACAATCACTTTGCATTTATCAACCGACTTTCCAACAGCAAACGGAATAGACCCATCCTGTTTGAGGCTGCTGCCGCTGAACTGGGTATCCGGCATAAGCACATCCGTCCTTACACCCCGTTGCGCTGGAGATCACAGTGTTGCGTCAGTTGTGCCGGTTTCTCAGTAATGACATCTTACCGTTTCATAAATACTTTCAATCTTCTAAACATTGTCACTTTTTGTGACCCGATTGAATGTTGACACATGTTCAACACTTTGAGACGTACCAACACTGCCGCTTATATATAAACCTAATTCTCAAAGCCACAGTTACGAATACGCTTAAAAAGCACAAAATATATTAATGGAGATAGCTTCAACAACTATTATGGCCAAATTGTGTTTTCCCTTTTAAAGCTAAAGCAATGTATCATTGTATCTCTGTGAGATTGCTTCTGCAATCGCCTTTTTCTTTTGAAAAGCAACAGCCGCTATGCTGCGTTATCTTAGGGGAACATTCCTATGGATTGTTTCAAATTTGAATTTAACTATCTAATCCTCAAAAACCATTGATTTTTCAAGGCTTCACGCCTGTTTTTCATTCAAACCTTATCTGTTTGCCCTTGTTTTTGCCCTTACGAGCCGAAACAAGGGCAACTTT
>CALWMQ010000183.1 GCA_944382025.1 uncultured Clostridia bacterium
GCCGGGCTGCCGGCGGTACTGGTGCTTGCACCAGCTCCGCCAGTTCCAAGGTGGTGGATAGCGGGCGACTCTCCCGCTGGTGGACAATAGCCCGGGCGATGGAGCGGGAAAATTTCTCTTCCCCATAGCGATAAAAAATGTCCGTCAATTCCTTTTCTGAAAGGGTACTCACCAAATCGGCGGCTGTGGGGCCGTCTTGACTCATACGCATATCCAACGGAGCATCATAATGATAGGAAAACCCTCTTTCCGGGGTATCCAGCTGATGGGAAGAAACCCCAATATCCAGCAAGATACCGTCCACCCCTGAAATACCTTCCGCCGCCAGAACCTTGTCCATATTCGTGAAATTAGAACGGATAATTTTGGCGGGGAGTCCTTTCAGGCGAGCCGAGGCCTCTTGGACAGCGTCCGGGTCCTGATCCAGCGAGATCAGACGGCCCGAAGTTAACCGGGAAGCAATGGCGAAGGAATGACCTCCGCCGCCCGCAGTACCATCCAGATAAAGACCGTCCGGATGGATATCCAGTGCTTCCAGGGTTTCCTCCAGCAGCACAGGGCGGTGATAACCGGTTTGTTCCTGCATGATCCGCCCTCCTTGATTTCCATCAGAACCCCAGCTCCATGAACTCCGCTTCCACCTCTTCCGATGTCATGGAACCGATGTCCTCCTCATATGCGGAAGGTTTCCAGATTTCCGCCCGGTTGCCCGCGCCGACCACCAGTGCTTCCTTTTCCAAACCGGCATATGCCAGCAGGTGCTTTGGAAGAAGGATACGGCCTTGGGCGTCCACCTGAACATCCGCGGCATTGGCGGACAAGTATCGTTGGAGCTTCCGGGCCTTGGTCATAGGCATCTGCGCTAACCCCTGCTGAAGCTTATCCCATTCCTCCATGGAATAGAGGCTCACGCAATGATCCATAACAGCCGCGGCGATAAAGGATTCGCCCAGCTTCTCTCTCAGCTTCGCGGGCACAAAGATGCGCCCCTTAGCATCGATATTATGTTCATAGCGTCCGTACAGCATATAGGCCTCTCTGGTCAGGGTAAGTCATTCCACAGGATGGAATCCGGTAAACAACCGAAAGATGTGGAAAAGGGAAGAGGTGGTGGAAAACTCGGTGGAAAATGTGGAAAGTCACCACTTTACACCACTTCATGCCACTTTGCACCACATAAGACCATTATAGAGGCTTTTAGCTCAAATTGCAATAGTCCCAAGCGAAAAAAACGGTGGGCTTTTATGGGAATTTTCAAGGAATTTCTTTGTTTGTTGCCTATATATACCAATATGTGATGATTTTCCCTGTTTTTGGTGGAGTCCGGTGTCTTCTCTTTCTCAAAAGAAAAGGCTCATTTCGCCATATGCCTTTTTACGGAGGATGACCAGGGTCTTGCCCCTCGGCACCACTCCCCTTTGCAATACCCAAAACCAACCTGTGCCGCACTTGCGGCTGCCGGTTTTGACCGTGGTACCAATGCCCGTTCGCCGTTTCCCGCCCCATGGACACTCTCAGACATTGCCCTTTGTAAAAGGCGGACGAAAACTTTACTTTGTTCCGGAGCCATAACCGCCGGCTAAGTCAGTGGCTTAAGTAAGTCCTAGAATGGCCTATTACCGGCAAGCCTCTTAATAGGCACCGAAATTCATCTCACTTGCATCACTTGCCCTACAGCTTGTAAACGGGCGATTTATTGCCCTAACGATAGCTTTCCTATTTTCTCAGAAGGTTACTATTGGCAGTTCGCTTCGCTCCAGGCTTGAAACTAAAGTTTTTCACAGGGTATCTCCACCCACAGAGCCAGTGGCTTCTGAAATAAAAAGAAGAAGGCTCCCGTTTGGACACCTTTCGTAAGGAAGGTGTCCAAAGTTTTTAATTTGTTCTCTTTTCGGCTTGCGGGTGTCACAATCCGATGCTCGCTACACAGTGGAACCCACCAAATTATCTGCATTGTTTCTTCTATTACAGAAAAGAGATTCGATATCTATCTGGGCGGATTGTTCGCCATATTCGCTATGGTTTATTTCATCGTAATACACTATAATGAAGACACGATCGAAGCATTTTATTAATTGCCAAAAGGAGGATTTCACAATGTATAATATCGGAGAAAAAATTGCAAAACTACGAAAAACCAAGAATATGACGCAAGAAGAACTTGCCGACATCATTGGTGTATCTTCTCAATCGATTTCAAAATGGGAAAACAGTGTCACAATGCCGGATATCCAGCTTCTTCCGGTCATCGCCGATATTTTTGAGGTAACGCTTGATGAACTGTTTTCCATTGAAACAAAGCCCAGAGCTTTTACAGAAATAGAAAAAACGCCGTTTGCGGTATATGATGCGATTCTTGATACCATGTGGGCATGGGATGAAACAAATACAAGTATTGATCATATAAAAAATCGTCTTTCGAACAATCCCGAATCACACACCGGCTTTGTTTCTATTAAATGCGGCGGCGTATATGCCGACAAAGATATAGCGCTGACATATATTGCTGATAATGAGACTTCAGCAAAATTATTTAGCAATGAAAATGCAGCTGACTTTTTGCAATGTCTTGCAAACCCAAACGTACGGAAAATTTTGAAACATCAGCTTGAAAATGGCGGTGCATCTTATACGGTTTCTTCTGTGAGCCTCAAATTCGGGATAGAGGAAGAAGATGCCAAAGAAGCACTTGAATTGATGACAAATTATTCATTGTCGATAAAACAGGTGGTTGAAATGGATACCGGCGAAAGAATAGAATTCTACAGCCATTATGGTGATCACAAATTCCCGCTGCTGATTTATCCTCTTCTTTCACTTGCTGAAAAACTATCTGATTTCAAGGAAAGCTGGTGTGGTTTTCGCTCATAAATTTCAGCAGTTATCAGATGTTTATATTGCAGACGAAAGTCAAAAGGGCGGCACTTCTCTACGAAGTGCCGCCCTTGCAGGAAACCTCCTTTTATGTCAAGGTATGTAGTTTATTTCATGGTAACTTGTACGTGGAAGTCTTTTTAGGACACAAATACCGGTCTCAAGAAAGCCCGCTCCTCCTATTTCGCGTTTTGGCAGCCGGTTCACCATTTCACTGAATCTTCATGGAAATGTCCAGTGCCTTGACCGAATGGGTCAGAGCGCCGATAGAGATAATATCGACCCCGGTTTCCGCCACCGCCCGCAGGGTTTCATCGGTAATGCCGCCGCTGGCTTCCAGCAAGGCCCTGCCACTCACCAGTTCTACAGCCGCTTTCATGGTTGGGCAATCCATATTGTCCAGCATAATCACATCGGCCCCCGCGTCCAGGGCCTGCCGCACTTCCTCCAGGTTCCGTGTCTCCACCTCCAGCTTGACCATATGGCCCAGCTTTTCCCGAACAGTAGCCACCGCCTGGGGTATTCCGCCGGCGGCGTCAATATGGTTATCCTTCAGCATAGCCCCGTCCGACAGATTGAACCGGTGGTTTTTTCCGCCGCCCACGGTAACCGCGTATTTCTGCATAGCCCGCAGCCCGGGCAGGGTTTTCCGGGTATCGGTAATGGAAGCGTTGGTTCCCTCTACAATTTTTACCGCCCGGTTAGTGGCGGAAGCGATACCCGACAGGTGCTGCAGCAGGTTCAGGGCTGTCCGTTCACCCTTCAGCAGGAACCGGGTAGATCCCTCCAATTCCGCAATGATGTCGCCGGGCTTGACTTGGGAGCCCTCCGGCATCAGAATCCGAGCGGTAAAGGTGGCGTCCAAAAGCTGGAATACCCGCAAGGCAATTTCCAGACCACACACAACCCCTTCCGCCTTTGCCATAAACCGGGCAGTGGTCCGGGCATCGGCGGGGATCATCAGGTCGGTGGTGGTGTCAATATAATTGATGTCTTCCAAAATAGCGGTCTTGATCACATCATCGATCTTGAACTGTGGCAGCATGGCAGTATCGTCCTTTCTCTATTCTCGTCCGGTTTCCCGGGCTTTTTTCTCCTGTTCCTCCAGCAGTTCCCGGAGAATAATGGTACATACGGTGGCCAGGGATTTCGCCTCCACCCAGTCGGTGGTCAGGGCATATCCCCCAGACCTCAAATCTTCCAGGATAGCTTCCGCCTGTGTCAGTCCTTCCCTGGCGGCATCATAATCCGGTGTTACAAACCAGGCCTTTTGCATGATTTGCCGGATAGCGGTACGATGGCCGGGATGCATCTCCTGTCCTTCGGTAGACATCTCCGGGCGGGGGCCTACAACCTCACTGACCTCATGACGCATCCGACGGCTGATATCATAGGTGGTTCTTCGGGCGAATACCAGCGCCTCCAGAAGGGAATTGCTGGCCAGGCGGTTTAGCCCGTGAACCCCCGTATGGGAGCATTCCCCGGCGGCGTACAGGCGGTCTACCGTCGTATCGCCGTATACATTGACGTCAATTCCTCCCATGAGATAGTGCTGGCAGGGGAATACCGGAATCAGATCTTTGGTAATATCCACCCCTTCCTCCAGGCACCGCTCGTAAATCATGGGGAACCGGTTCTTGATAAAGGTCTCCCCCCGGAACCGGATATCCAGATAAAACTCCTCACTGCCGGTACGGGCGGCTTCCTGCATAATACAGCGGGACACCACATCCCGAGGCGCCAGTTCGCCCCGCTCATCGTAATTTTGCATAAACCGTTCCTTATGGCAGTTGAGCAGCATGGCCCCCTCGCCCCGGACCGCTTCTGAGATCAGAAAACGTTCCCGGCCATGGGCCGCGGCAAAGGCGGTAGGATGGAACTGAACCAGGTGAAGGTTTTTGATTCTGGCGCCCAGCTCATAAGCCAGAGTGATGCCATCCCCGGTGGCGATAGCGGAATTGGTCGTATAGGGGTATACCCTGCCTATTCCGCCGGTACACAGGACACAGTAGGAGCAGGATAACACTTTTGGCTGCTCTGCCACCAGCAGCTCCGCCCAGAACCCGCCCCCTGCCGGAATCAAATTCATCAGCTGGGCATGATCCATAAAGGTGATATTCGGCCTGGATTGGGCTGCGGCCAGCAGTTTTTCGGTGATTTCCCGACCGGTAGAATCCTTATGGTGCAGGATACGGCGGCGGGAATGACCGCCTTCCAGGGTCATGGAAATATGGTGCTGGGGATCCCGGTCAAAATCCACTCCCATCTCCTTGGCCAAGCGCAGCACATCCTCAGGGCCCTCGTTGACCAGGATTTCCAGGCTGCGCAGATCGTTTTTATACCCTCCGGCGATCAGGGTATCCGCCACATGGAGGCGGAAATCATCGTTTTCCTTATCCACCACGGCAGCCACACCGCCCTGTGCCAGGAAGCTGTTGCACAGGGTCAGTTCCTTTTTTGCCAGAACCAATACCCTCACGTCCGGCGCAAAGTTCAGCGCGGCATACAGCCCTGCCACTCCGCTTCCGGCAATCAATACATCGTAATCGTTTTTCATTTTACCGTCATTCCCTTCAGTGGCCCGGGGCAAAGCGGATACGCCGCCGGGTCCCGGTTTTCCAGGCATTGCAGGAAAACGGAAAACGGCGCCGCCGGTCAGCGTCCCGTTTTCCGTTTCCCTGTGTTGCTGAACAGCTTTCCGCTTCAGCCCTTTCTTTTTTCCGCCAGCAGCTGCCGGATCTTCTCGTGGGGATCAATGATGGTGCTCACGGATACATCGTGGTTCAGAGCGGCGATGAAGTAGGCAATATACTTGGACACATCCACCTCACAGAACCATTCCCGCTGGCGCAGGGCTTCAGTACGGTAGGTCAGGTTAGTACCCAGCACCCCGCTGATTACCCCTTCCTCATAGGCCTTATCAAAGCTGTCCAGGCCGTTGGTGAAGATGGCGTAAGTGGCGTAGGCGAAGATCCGGTGAGCCTTGCGCTTTTTCAGCTCATAGGCAATATCCAGCATAGACTCTCCGGAGGAAATGATGTCATCCGCGATAAAGACATCCTTACCCTCAACCGAATCGCCAAGATATTCGTGGGCCACAATCGGATTGCGCCCGTTCACCACCCGGGCGTAGTCACGGCGTTTATAGAACATCCCCAGATCCACGCCCAGCACCGAAGCGTAGAACATATTACGGTGCATGGCGCCCTCATCCGGGCTGACAACCATCATATGCCGGCGGTCGGGGATCAGGTCAGGATAGGAATGGAACAGGGCTTTCAGGGTCTGGTAGGAAGGAATCACATTATCAAAACCCATCAGTGGGACAGCGTTCTGTACCCGGGCATCATGGGCATCAAAAGTAATAACGTTAGAAACTCCCATATGGGCCAGTTCCTGGAGGGCTACAGCGCAATCCAGCGATTCCCGGTAATTGCGCCGGTGCTGGCGGCTGCCAAACAGCATGGGCATGATAACATTGATCCGGTGGGCCTTGCCGCCCGCAGCCTGGATAATGCGTTTGAGATCCTGGAAGTGGTCATCAGGGGACATATGGTTTTCCTTGCCGAACATATTGTAGGTACAGCTGTAATTGCCTACATCCACCAAAATAAACAGGTCATCGCCCCGGATGCTGGATTTAATGATACCCTTGCCGTCGCCGGACGAAAACCGCGGGCATTCCACAGGGATCAGGAAGGTTTCCTGTTCCCATCCGCTGTTACGGGCCCATTCGGTCAGATGGCCGTTGATCTTGCCGCCCAGTTCCTCTGTTCCCCTCAGGGAAAGGATACTCAGGGGAGCTACCCGGTCCTGCAGATTGAAAATTGTCTCACTGGTGATGTTTTCAGCCAAATTCAACGTCTCCTTCTGTTGTCAAGCGTCCCTTGATCGGCCGGCGGCCCAGAAGCGAGCTAAGGCGCCCATCGCCCAAGCGTATGCAACTTTACAGGCCATCATCGCCTCACAGCCCTGCCATTTCCCTCTTTTACCGATCATTCCTCATACATAGGCATTGTATCATATTTCCAAGCGGAAAGAAAACAAAAACTTAACATTTCGCCTGACGAATTTTGCCGGATTGCGGGAAGGCTTACTATAGACAATGCACAAGATTCCCATAAAGGATAGGAGAGTTAAAATTGTTTTTAAAAATATTAGAAGGGGTGCCATACCTGCCTCCCATATGGTATACTATGGTTATCAGCGTTGGCCAGAACCATTTACGGGCGGCGGACGCGTATTTCACGGGCACCGGCCGGCATCATTTATCATACCGCGTCTCCGTCTTGTTGAGGGCGAAGCGGGGATTGATGCCCCGGTGAAGCAAGGAGGCCCTATGGAAGAGATACAACAAGGAAAAGAGAGGGAAACCGCCCTATTGGTGTCCATTGATACGGGGGAATTTGATGTGGATTCCTCATTGGACGAACTGGAAGAACTGGCCCATACCGCCGGGGCGGATGTTTTAGGGCGGCTGATCCAAAAGCGGGAAGCCCCCGATAAATCCACCTGCATCGGCAGCGGACGGCTGGAAGAGTTGGCGCAACTGGCGGAAAACACCGGGGCGGATATGGCCATTTTTGACCGGGAGCTGACCGCTACCCAGCAGCGGAATCTGGAAGACGCTCTGCCCTGCCGGGTAGTGGACCGGACTATGCTGATCCTGGACATTTTCGCCGGCCGGGCCCGCTCAGCCGAAGGGCGGCTCCAGGTGGAACTGGCCCAGCTTCAATATCTTCTGCCGCGTCTGGCAGGGCAGGGCATCGCCCTGTCCCGCCTTGGCGGCGGCATCGGCACCCGGGGGCCTGGAGAAACCAAGCTGGAAAGCGACCGCCGGCATATCCGGCGGCGTATCCAGTCCCTGAAGCAGCAGTTGGCCGAAGTGGAACAGCATCGGGAAACCCGTCGGGCCCGCCGCCGTAAGGACGGCCTGTCCACTGTGGCCATCGTGGGCTATACCAACGCGGGGAAATCCACCTTGATGAATACCCTGACCAGCGCCGGGGTGCTGGCGGAAAATAAGCTGTTCGCCACTCTGGATACCACTTCCCGGGCGTTGAAGCTTCCTGACGGGCGTACGGTGCTGCTCATCGACACGGTAGGTCTGGTTCGGCGGCTGCCGCACCATTTGGTGGACGCTTTCCGCTCCACTCTGGAAGAGGCGGCCCAAGCCGATGTCATTCTAAACCTGTGCGACGCCTCCAGTCCCGAGGCGGAAGAGCACCTCCAGGTCACCCGGGAACTGCTGAGCCAGTTGGGCTGTACGGATCGGCCTATTCTCACCGTCATGAACAAATGCGATATTGTCCCGGCGGTGCTGGAACCTGGACGGCTGCCGGGGGAATCCGCCCAAGCTCTGCGCATCAGCGCCAAAACCGGCGGCGGAATACCGGAACTGCTGGAAGCGGTAGCCGCGGCCCTGCCTCCAGATCGGCGAAAAGTACAGCTGCTGCTGCCCTTCAGCGAGGGGAGCCTTGCCCAACTGTGCCGTCAGGAGGGACAGGTAGAATCGGAAGAATATGTTCCCGAAGGCCTGCGCATGGTGGTAACCTTAGGGGTACGGCTTCTGGACGCGGTAAAGGATTATGAGCTTCCCCAGTCTCATGGATTGTCCGAACCGGGACTTTAAGCCGTGCACATGACAGCGAATCGGATAAAGCCGACTTTTTCAGGTTCCGTATGGGATAACACGGGCACATATTCCGGTCGGTTTTTACAATACTAATCCATACGCAAAAAACGGATGGGAGGAAGTTCCATGAATTTGAATGCCTACCGGTATACGGGAAAAAAAGTGTTTGATATCCACGACTTCGATACCAGCCAGAACGGCGGTCTTTCCAAAGAGCAAGGCCAGGCAATGCTGCGGGAAAACGTGGAGATGATGGCGGAGCTGCAGGATAAATTCTACGCTCAGGATCGGGAAGCCTTACTGCTGATTTTCCAGGCCATGGACTCTGCCGGCAAGGACGGGGCGGTTAAGCATGTCATGAGTGGTCTGAATCCCCAAGGAGTACAGGTATACAGTTTTAAACAGCCCAGTTCGGAAGAACTGGATCACGATTATCTCTGGCGGATCAACCGCTGCCTGCCCCAGCGGGGGAATATTGGGATTTTTAACCGTTCCTACTACGAAGAGGTACTGGTAGGCCGGGTTCACAACCTCCCCTATTCCCAGAAACTGCCCGCCCGCTGCCTGGACGACCATCTGTGGGAGCGCCGTTACCGCCAGATCCGGGACTACGAACGCTACCTGTCCGAAAACGGTATCACGGTGGTGAAATTTTTCCTGCACATTTCCAAGGCGGAGCAATGCCAGCGGTTTTTGGAACGGATCGATACCCCCAGTAAAAATTGGAAATTCTCAGCCTCAGATATCGCGGAGCGTGCCCATTGGGAGGACTACATGGAGGCCTATGAAAAGGCGATAAACGCTACCGCTTCCAAAGATGCTCCCTGGTACGTGATCCCTTCGGACAAAAAATGGTTTTCCCGGCTGCTGATTTCCCAAATCGTCACTGAGCATCTCAAGAAGCTGGATCCCCAATACCCGGCGGTCAGTGACGCCCAAAAGCAAGCGTTAGCGGCCTGTCGGCAGCAGCTGACCAATGAAACCTGACGCCGCATAGGTAGATCGGGGATCGTGCCGCTATACGGCGTGGTTCCCCTGGCTTTTTTTCATTAGAGATGGCTTTTTCTACAGTCAAAGGCGGGCGGCAGCCCGCCTTTCTCAGTATCCATCAGCCGGCAGCCAAGTGATGCGGCGTGAAACGCCGCGGCGGAAAACTCAGGCGATGGTTTCCCGCCGAACGACATCCCGCCGGGACGCTGTCCGCCCCCCACCCCCGCTTTTTAAGCGAAGAGGCTTTGCCTCTATGAAGTATGACGGGAGTCTTGCCCCTCAACCCCACCGCCCCTTGCAGTGACCAAAATCAACCTGCGCCACCATGATGGCTGCCAGTTTTGACCGCGGCGCCAACCCCTGTTCGCTGTTTCCCGCCCTACGGGTGCTGGCAGGCGTTGCATTTTGTAAAAGGCGGGTGAAAACTTCATGTGGGAAGTGTTCCTATTTTGGGGTGCCTCGTTGGCGTGGTTTTCCCCGTTTTGGCCGTTGATCAACCTCCCCCATCATCCCATAACGGCGCAGGCTAACCGCTTTTCTTACTTTAATCCTATTTTGGGAGAAAATTCGTTTTTCCTTCACAAATATCTTAAGAAATCTCTGTATACTGATATATGGGAAAGTCTCGGAGACAGGCGATACCAGCTCCTCCAGGAAAGGAATGGATACAAACATGGAAAACTTTGTGGAATTCCAGGATGTGTGTAAATATTATCAAATGGGAAGCCAACGGATAGCCGCTGCCGATAAGGTCAGCTTCACCATCGCGAAAGGAGAATTCGCTGTCATTGTGGGCCCCAGCGGCGCCGGAAAAACCACGGTACTCAATATGCTGGGCGGCATGGACACCTGCGACCAGGGGGTTATCCGGCTGGACGGCAGCGAAATCAGCAAATACAGCCAAAAACAGCTCACAGAATACCGCCGGTACGATGTGGGCTTTGTGTTCCAATTCTATAACTTGGTTCAGAACCTAACCGCTCTGGAAAACGTGGAACTGGCGGCGGAAATCTGCAAAGATCCCCTGGACGCCCGGCAGACGCTGGCGGAAGTCGGTCTGGAAGACCGGATGAAGAACTTGGCAGCCCAGCTATCCGGCGGCGAACAGCAGCGGGTGGCTATTGCTCGGGCATTGGCCAAAAACCCAAAAATCCTGCTGTGCGACGAACCTACCGGCGCTTTGGACTACAAGACCGGCAAAAGCGTCCTCAAGCTCCTGCAGGACACCTGCCGCAATACCGGCCGGACCGTTATCGTCATCACCCACAACCAGGCCCTGACCGCCATGGCTGACCGGGTGATCCGCATTAAGAGCGGCACGGTACTCAGCTCTGAAGTCAATCCTCATCCCACGCCGGTGGAACAGATCGAATGGTAAGGGAAGGCAGGGAATACACGTGAAAAAATCCTACCGTAAGGTGATCGTCCGGGAGGTCACCCATACCCTCAGCCGTTTCCTGGCTATCTTCGGCATTGTGGCACTGGGCGTCGGTTTCCTGGCAAGCCTGCTGGCTACCACCCCGGATATGCGGGCCTCTACCGACCGATACTACGACGAAACCAATATGTTCGATATCCGGGTGGTGTCCCCTTTGGGGCTGACCAGCCGGGATGTGGACGCCATTCGTTCAACCGATGGTGTGGCAGGGGTGATGCCCTTATACAGCGCTGACGCCATGATCACCATCCCCGCCGGAGAGGATGTGGTAACCCATATTCAAAGTCTGCCCCTATCCCTGCTGGATACCGATTCAGGCGACTACCAGAACCGTGTCATACTCACCGAGGGGCGGATGCCGGAAACCCCCGGCGAAGTGGTCATGGAAACCTCCAAAATGTCTACATACGGCCTTGAGATAGGAGACACCCTGACCCTGTCGGAAGATAATGAGGATCTCTCCGATACCCTGGGTTCCACCACTTTCACCATCGTGGGGAAGGTTAAAAGCGCCTACTATTTTTCCGTTGAGCAGGAAACCAGCACGGTAGGGGACGGTACCGTAGCCCTCATCTTGTATACCGGAGAGGATTCCTTTACCCTGGACATTTACACCAGTATCTTTGCGCTGGTAGACGGGGCCAAGGATCTGACCGCTTTTTCCCAATCCTACGACGACGCCGTCCAGCCTCTGATGGATACCCTGGAAGAATTAGGCCAAGGGCAAAGCGTCCTGCGCCGGGAAGAAGTGGTGGAGGAGGCCCAAAAGGAACTGGACGATGCTCAGAAAGAGTATGACCAGGAGAAGCAGGAGGCTGAGGAACAGCTGGCGGACGCTCAAGAAGAACTGGATGACGCCCAAAAGCAGATTGAGGATGGGGAAAAGGAACTGGAGGACAACCGTGAAAAGCTCCAGGAAAACCAGCAGCAATTGGAAGACGGCCGGGCAGCGTATGAGTCCGGGCTGGAACAATATACCTCCGGGCTGGAACAGTGGCAGGCAGGGCTGGAAGAATTAGAGCGCCAAAAAGCTGATTTCCAGACTACCATCCAGGAAAAGCAGCAGGAACTGGACAGCGCCCGCCAGGAGCTGGACGCAGCCAAAGAAAAATTGGAACAGTTCCAATCCCAACTGGACTTCCTGGCCCAAACCATCAAGGAAAAAAGTCAGGATATTCAGGACGCGCTGGACCAGGGGCTGATCACTGAGGAACAGGCTCAGGAACTGCGTGAAACCGTCCTGGCGCCGCTGCAGCAGCGATATGATTCAGGCAAGGCAGCCTATGACCAGGGCTTGCAGGAGTATACGGAAAGGGAACGGCAGTGGGCTGACGGACAGTCCCAGCTGGAAGCCGGCAAGGTGGAAGCGAATGCTCAGTTCGCGGAAGCGCAGAAAAAATTAGATGCCACGGAAGCCCAGCTGGCGGGGGCCAAAGCGGAACTGGACGCCAGTCTGAAGACCATCACCACCGGGGAAAAGGAACTGGCATCAGGCCGGGAACAGCTGGATCAGGCGGAAAAAGAGCTGGAGGACGCCAAAGCCGAACTGGCGGACGGCCGGGCGGAATATGAGGACGCCAAGCAGGAAGCCGACCAGAAGCTGGCAGACGGCCAGAAACAGCTGGATGATGCCCGGGACGAAATCCAGAAAATAGACGCTGGAGAGTGGATGGTGCTGAACCGCCATACCAATCCCAGCTATGTCAGCTTCGACAGCAATGCGGAAAAGGTGGAAAGCATCGCCAAAGTATTCCCCATTTTCTTCTTCCTAGTAGCCGCTTTGGTGGCTCTGACGACCATGACGCGTATGGTGGAGGAAGAACGGGTACAGATCGGTACCCTGAAAGCCCTGGGTTACAGCAAACCCGCCATTATGTCCAAATATATGATCTACGCCGGGGCCGCTACTGTTTGCGGGTGCGTTTTTGGCTTGCTGGTAGGGTTCCAGGTATTCCCTACCGTTATCTGGGGCGCTTATGAGATCATGTACGATCTGCCTCCCCTGATCATCTCGTTTAATCCCACTTATGCCTCCCTGTCCTCCGCGGCGGCCATTCTATGCACCATGCTGGCCACTTGGTCAGCCTGTTCCAGCACCCTGAGGGAAGCCCCTGCCAGGCTGATGCTCCCCAAAACCCCCAAGGCCGGCAAACGGGTATTCCTGGAACGGATCCCGTTCATCTGGAATCATCTTTCCTTTACCCACAAGGTTACCGCCCGGAACCTGATCCGCTATAAAAAGCGGTTCTTTATGACAGTGATTGGGATTGCCGGCTGTACCGCCCTGCTCTTAACCGGTTTCGGACTGCGGGATTCTATTTCGGATATTGTGGATAAACAGTTCGGTGAAATTTTCCTGTATAACCTCAGCGTAACCGTCAAGGACGGGGATAACCAGCCGGTGGAGGATTTCCTCAGCAGCAACGCGGAAGCCACTCTGCGAGTACACCAGTCCTCCGCCGACCTGACTGGAAAGGATGCCGATCCTCATACCGCTGTTCTGTATGTTCCGTCTGACAGTACCCGGATTTTCGAATTCATTACCTTCCGGGAGCGGAAAAGCGGCAAACCGCTGCCTTTTACCGAAGAGGGGGCGCTGCTTACCGAAAAGCTGGCCGAGGAAATGAAGGTCAAGGCAGGCGATACCATCACCGTGGAAAATGGGGATGGCCAGACCGCTCAGGTAACGGTCAGCGGCATTACCGAAAACTATGTACAGGGATATCTGTATATGTCCTCCGCTTTGTACAGCGAGTGCTTTCACCAGGATCCCGAATTCAACTCCATTGTGGCCAGGGTAGCCGACGACTCCAAAGAAAACCGCGACCGTATCTCGACCGAGCTTCTGAAAAACAGCCAGGTAGTATCGCTTTCCTTCACCACCGTCCTTAGCCAGTCCTTCGGGGATATGATCGCCAATATCGATTATATTGTGATGGTTTTGATCATCTGTGCCGGGCTTCTGGCCTTTGTAGTTCTGTATAACCTGACAAACATCAATATCACGGAACGGCAGAAAGAGATCGCTACCCTTAAGGTACTGGGTTTCTACAACCGGGAGGTGGGCGCCTATATCTTCCGGGAAACCGGTATCCTCAGCATCATCGGTACCGGTGTCGGACTGATCCTCGGCATTTTCCTCCATGCCTTTGTGGTACAAACCGCGGAGGTGGAAATGGTCATGTTTGGCCGGGACATTTATCTCATGAGCTATGTCCTGGCGGCTTTGCTGACCTTGGTGTTTTCCGCCCTGGTAGATGCGGTCATGGTTCGGAAGCTGAAAAAGATCGATATGGTGGAATCTATGAAAGCCGGAGAGTAATCCTTTGGTGCGAGAGAAACTCTCTCCTGATTCCGGTGATAAACTGTTCCCACCAGCCTGCATCCCATGTGGATACCCTCGTATCCCCTGCTGGGAACAGGGCATGACTGTTGGAATACAAAAGAAGAGCGGTGCGTTTCCAGCTGGTTCAGGCTGGAAACGCACCGCTCTTTTTATGACGTATATAAGGATACGACTTTTGACGCCCAACCATCCTTCTTCGGTCATCCTCAACGGGACATACCGACAAGGAAATCTGTCACACGGCGGCAATATAGAAAAAACGGCTGGAACTTTGGCGATGGGAGAACGAAGGTTTATTTCAGCAGCCGCTCCACCGCGTCGGCGGCAGGATCCATATCCTCGCACACCACCCGTTCTATCTCTCCTGTATCGCACAAATGGGCAATCTGGGCATCCATGGGCAGGGACGCGATGATGGATACGTCCATCTCCTGTGCGGCGGCTTTCAGGCCGGTTTCCGAGCCAAAGAGGGCAATCCGCTTCCCACAGTCGGGGCAGACAACACAGCTCATATTTTCCACCATACCGATAACAGGGATGTTCAGCATATCGGCCATTTTGCGAGCCTTACCAACCACCATCTGTACCAGAGATTGGGGAGTGGATACAATAACTGTTCCGTCCACCGGGATAGACTGATATACCGTCAGGGGTACATCCCCGGTTCCGGGAGGCATATCGATAAACAGTACGTCCAAATCGCCCCAAACCACATCGGTCCAGAACTGGGTGACCGCCCCGGCCAATATGGGCCCCCGCCAGACTACCGGCTGGTCCTCATGCTCTAGAAGCAGGTTTATGGACATAACTTTGATCCCCATATGGGTTTCCGCCGGCAGGATCCCCAATTCACTGCCCTTGGCCTTGACTGTCACACCAAAAGCTTTCGGGATGGAAGGGCCGGTAATATCCGCGTCCAGCACGCCAACTTTATACCCCCGGCGGGCCATCAGTACCGCCAACATGGCGGTAACGGAAGATTTCCCCACACCGCCTTTGCCGCTGCTGACCGCCACCACCTTCTTAATGGAACTGTAGGCGTTGAGCTGGGCATGTGGATCCCGTTCCTCACAGTTTTGACTGCAGCTGGAGCAGTCATGATTGCAGGCTTCGCTCATTTTTTTCATCCTTCCTTATTTTGACAAAGTAAAACGGCAGCCAAGGCCGCCGTTTTATGGGATGCCGTGATACTGTTTTATTGTACAACAGAAAAAGGTATCCGTCAATGTGACAGATACCTTTGATGTCAGGCCGATTTTTCGGTTGTATGGGAAGCGGAAATCTCAGGGTTGGCACCCTCACAGATCCCCTTGGACCCCAGCACATATCCTACCGATTTGAACAGGATTTTGGCGTCCATCCCCACCGAGACATTGGCGGCATATATGCCATCCAAGCGAGCTTTTTCCTCAATCGTCACATTATCCCGCCCGCTGATCTGCGCCAAGCCTGTCATACCGGGACGAACACGGTTAGCACCGTTGTTTTTACGCAAAGCGATCAGATCCGTTTCGGTGAGCACCACCGGCCGGGGGCCGATCAGGCTCATGTCGCCTATGAGAACATTGATCAGCTGGGGCAGTTCGTCAATGCTCAGCCGGCGGAGCGTCTCGCCAACCCGGGAAATATATTTACCCGGATCCTCCAGCTTATAGGTAGCCACATCCCGTGGGGCAGCCACATTCATAGTCCGGAATTTGAAGACATAAAACGGTACATTGTTTTTTCCCATACGCTGCTGGACAAACAGAGGCTTTCCTTTGGTATCCAAGCTGGCGATAACCGCCACCACCAAAAGCAGAGGGGACAGGATCACCAACGCTGTAAACGAAACTACTATATCAAAAAGGCGTTTTGCGGCGGCATAAACTTTATTTTGCTTCATCTCCCGGCTGGCATAGCCGGAAAGAGGCAAGATTTTCTGCATAATATTTCCTCCTCCCATGGGGGGCTAATTGAGAAATATATGAAACTCTCTGCAGGAAAAAATCAGCGTTATTGATCCTTGGTCTGTTTGCTGATGGCCATTATACTATCCCTTTCCACAAAAATCAAGTTTCATTTTTGTAATTTTTTTGAAATCTGTAGTTAACACCATCTTTACATAACAAAAGCCATGTCTTTTTGTACAAACCACCATATATTTGTCATTTATTTTCCATTTTTACCCTTTTAAATATGAACAATTTATTGATAAACGGAAAGTATTTCACGTTTATCCATTAATCTACCTCCTGTAAAGGGGTGAACGACGGGCATACTATTCATCAAATCCACTAAGAACGCAAAGGCAGGTGAGGCATGATTTGATACGTGTTTGGAAACGATTTTTTGATATAACAGCTTCTGCTTTCCTCATATTGGCATTATCCCCGGTTTTTCTGATCATTATGCTGGCAATTTCCGCAGATTCATCCGGAAATGTTATATTTAAACAAAAACGTGCAGGATTATACGGGAAACCCTTCATCCTTTATAAGTTTCGGACTATGCTGCCGGCGGCGCCACGGGATGTGGCTACCGCCCATCTGTTCCATGCCCAGCGCTATATTACTCCGGTGGGACGACTCCTGCGCCAGACCAGCTTAGACGAGTTGCCTCAGCTTTTCAACGTACTGAAAGGTGATATGAGCTTTGTAGGGCCACGTCCGGTGGTTCTCACCGAACGGCATCTGTTGGAGCTGCGGCATACCTGGAAAGCGGATGAGGTACGCCCGGGTATCACCGGCCTGGCGCAGATCCGGGGACGTGACGAGGTCCATTACCGCCGTAAGGCCCTGTACGACCGTTACTACGCCCGCCATGTATCGCCGAGCCTGGATCTGAAAATTCTGCTGGTCACGGTGAAATGCGTTTTAAAGAGGGAAGGA
>CALWMQ010000184.1 GCA_944382025.1 uncultured Clostridia bacterium
CCCCATCATCCATGTAGCGGAGCAGATGGCGGAATTCCCGTCCGGTTCGCCGGTCTGTCAGGGTCACAGCCCCATCCGGTTCAATCCGCAGACGCAGGAACCGGTTCTGTGCGGTTAAGGGCTCCACACATTGGCTTTCAATATACCGTACCCGCCGTGTCTCGTCCGCAGGGATCACAGCGTATTCGGTATAGCCGCAGGGTGCCAGATCAGCACTGAAACTGATGTCCGCATAGTCCACCAAATACTGGGTTGGCGTCTTCTGGATACGCTCATGCCGTACCCCGCACAGGGTATAAGGAACCACATTCCCCTCCTTGTCCCTGAGTTCGAAATTCAGTTTTCTCTCATATTCCCGTTCCCCTTCCGAATAGGTGGACGGGAATCCCCTTTCGAAACACAGGCGTACCTTGATCGTCTGCCGGCTGCGGTACGGTAATGGATGATACAGGCGTACCGCCATCTGTCCGGGAGTATCGTTGTGGGTCAAGGCCGCCACGTCCTGACGCAGGCAGTCATCAATCACTTCTTCCGCAATAGCGGCGGCCTGCCGGAACCGGTAATGCATATCCCGATGGACTTCCTCCACCGCGCAGCCGCAGATGGAATCATGGGCGTGATTTCGTATCAGTTCCAGATACGCGGCCCGGCGGAATCCAGGCCGGATGGAACGCCCGGTAACACCATGGATAGCCGCCAGAGGCTCGGCCCATTTTTCCCAGAGCGTCTGAACCCAATCATTGGCTTTCTTAAGGTCATACCGGCTGGACAGAATATAGGATAGCAGAATATTTGTGCCTACCGCCAAACGGCTGGTTTCAGCCAATTCCCCTTCCTTCACCGGCAGTTCTTCCCGCCAAGGCTCCAACTCCCGTACCATTTCTTCCAAGGGCCGGAATACCACCGGACAGCCGTAATGCTGGCTGAGTTTTTCGGCTAGCCAAGGCGCTGCTTTCGTAATGCGCTGGTGATCCAGGGCGTCATGCAGCACCAGGAAAGGAGCGTTAAGACTCTTGGCTTCCCGGTCGATCTCCCGTACCGCCCGTTCCAGCAAATGATCCAGATCGGTATCCCATCCCTGGTTATATGGCTCGGTGGCATAGTGATAAAAAGCTCCGTACCCGAAATCCTCCGGAGTGCGGTATACCAGGCATTCCGTGCCGTCCGGCGAACGCCATAAAAAATGGGGCGGACAGGTATCCTGATTGCAGCCACGCTGAATCAGTGCCCCATGAATCCCAAACCCGGCCAACAGTTGCGGCAGCTGGGCTATATGGCCGAAAATATCACAGATATATCCATATTTCATGGCGGAAGCCGCTCCATATTCCTTGGCCTTTTGATGGCCCAAAAGCAGGTTCCGGATCAGGCTTTCTCCCGAAACAAGAAACTCATCCGGCATCGTGTACCAAGGCCCTACCGCAATCCGACCTGACTCGATCAGCTTTTCCAACCGGCACCTTTGCTCCGGGGAAATCTCCAGATAATCGTCCAGTACGGCGGTCTGCCCGTCCAACATGTATAAATGGAAATCCGGGTTTTCTTCCAGGGTATCGATCACTTCATCCAGCACATCCATCAGCAGATACCGAAACCCCTGAAAAGATTTGTACCATTCCCGATCCCAATGGGTTCCGTTGAGATAATAAATGGTTTTCAGCTCCATATGTCAATTTCCTTCCTATCCTGTGCATACTCACCTTTATTCAGGCTGTACATAAGGGGGAATCTCCAGCACAACAGTACTTCCCCCTCCCGGTGTTTCTTCAAAACGCATACTACATTGGTTGTCGAAAAATAAGTGCAAACGGCGGTAAACATTGCGCAGGCCATACCCTGGTGCTTCCGCCGCCTCATCCAGTACAGCGGCAGCGGCCTCCGGACTCATGCCAGGTCCATTATCACAGACACGGATAACAATATTGCCCTGTTCCTGACTTACCGATATTTTCAGCCGCCCGTTTTCAAAGCCTACCGCCCCTATACCGTGCTCCACAGCGTTTTCTACCAGGGGCTGCAAAATAATGCTGGGCATATCATAATCCAGCAGGTCCTCATCTACCTCGTAACTTTCCTGAGCCAGCGCTGTTCCGTGAATACCACACTGAATCCGCATATACAGCTGTACATGTTCCAGTTCCTGCGCAATGGTGGAAATAATCCTTCCATTATTCAGGGACAGGCGGTAAAACCGGGACAGAGCATTCAGCAGATCACTGGTTTCCAGATCCTCTTTGGCAATAGCGCGCCAATTCAGGTTGGAAAGAGTGTTGTACAAAAAATGAGGGTTAATTTGGGCCTGAAGCGCTTGGATCTGAGCGTCCCGGCGGGCTATGGTCTCCTGATAGGACTGCAGAATCCGCTGCCTAGTATCCCGAACCATCTCGCCTACCGCATTGGTAATCTCTCCGATTTCATCCTTGTCCGCAGAGGAAATTTCCACTTCGTATTTCCTCGGTGCAATCTCCGCTACCTGCTCTTTGAGAACTCTGACCCGTTTGGAAAAGCTGTAAGACAGTACCAGCATCAAAGGGACGATCAGCAGCAAGGCAATCACGATAGCCATCAACGTGGTATACAGTGTCGCTGTGGCCGGCACCATCATGGGATGGGTATTGACCTCTAAAACCACTTTCCAACCTGTGGGAAGAACCGCTTCCTCACGGAGAATTTGGGAATCATTCTGATGCCAAGCCTGCGGATCCGCAATGGATTCACGGCAAAATAGTTCCTGGCCATCCTCCCCTATTACCTGAAACCGGTAATCCAGATCCTGATTCCGAAGACAGTCCTCAAAAAATATGTCCCGATCCACAAAAAACGTTACCGTAGCGGCGGATTGGGGTTGGTCTGCGTTTACCGATTTCACCGAAACGGTCAGGTTTTCCCCATCAAACCACCAGCGGGGTTCACTCCCGCAATTGAGATATTCCGCCTCCGCACCGGTGACCGCAGCCGCATCCCTGATGTAATAGCGGGTTCCCTTCAAACCAAAATACGTGTAAATCCGTACTTCCGAGAAATATTCATTTTGCTGATTGACATTGGCCAGCAGTGGATCAAACCGCTCCAGCAATGACTGAGCCTGCTGAAACTGGCTGAGATATATGGTGCTGAAGGTCTCCCACACGCTGGAGTCCTCCGCCATCAGCGTTAACGTACGTTGAGCACGGGCGATCTTGTTTTCCAGCAGCAGACAGGCAAAGGAAAAAGTGTTGCGAAAATCGGCCCGGGCATTTCCCGCCAGCTGCCGGTTAATCTGGGTATAAGCACTGCCCCCCCAAAAACATAGCAGAATCACCACCAGGCATATATAGGAAATCAAAAGCTTTGTCCTCAGCCGGCAGTTGTTGAACATATGCAGCAGCTTTTTCATCTCATACCCCTCCCTGTTTTCTCCCCGAAACCATCTCGAAGGTTACTCTTCCGATGTTTTCCCATCCCGCATCTGATTCGCGGTAACACCATAGAACTTCCTGAATTGGAGACAAAAATAGGAGGGATTGCTGTAGCCTACCGCCGTACTGATATCGGCGATGCGCATATTGGTGGTGGTCAGATACTCTTTTGCCTTCTCCATACGCACCCCGGTCAAATACTGGGTAAAGCTTTTCCCAAAAGCCCGCTTGAAAAAGCCGCTGAGATAACCTGGGGACAGTTCCACCTGGGCTGCCGCCCATTCCAGGCCGATATTCTCCGTATAATGTTCCTCCACCTGCCGTACCACTTCCGCGATGATCCGCTTTTCACGGATATGCTCCCCAGGCTGAGCCAGGAAATCGGTCATCTGCATTTCCCGCCGGTACTCCGACAAGGTTGCCGGAGGCGCGTTCTCCGCCTTGCTGCGACGCTGCCGGACCAGAGCCAGCGCGTTGTCCAGTACATTGTCAAACTCTCCAATGCTCACAGGTTTCAGCAGGTAGTCATCTACCCGTATCTGGATCGCCTTCTGGGTATAAGCGAAATCCCCATATGCGCTGAGTACGATCAGCACTGTATCCTCATTCTGTTCCCGAATATGCCGACAAAGCTCTATACCGTTCATCACCGGCATTTTGATATCCATGAACACGATATCATCCGGCTCTGCCTGCCACAGTTCCAACGCTTCCTGGCCGTTTTGCGCCTGGCGGATACACACTGGCAGGGAACGGCGCCGAATCAGAAATTCCACGCCGTCCCGTTCCATTTTTTCGTCATCCACAATCAATATTCGGTACATGCTCCGCTCCTCCGGGAAAACAGGATTCTCTATTTGAGTTTCAGATCGCTGCCCACATGAAGATTTACCAGCACCCGGGCATCATCATAGCCGTCCAAGCTGTCAATCTGGAATCCACGCCGCATATTGTATTGCTCCATCCAAGCATTGGCGCTGAACTGGCCGATCACTGTATGCTCAAAGGTGTTGAATTCCTCTTTGATCACCTTTTCCCATGCTCCAGTGGAGGCGTTGTGCAATTCCAAAGAAATATTGCACACCCGGTTATCCAGATCCATCCAGTAGATCCTACCATCGGTTGATACCGCGCTGTCCCCCTTGGAGGAATCGGTAAAATACAGGTCTACGCTGTTGTCGCTGAAATTGCTGGTATTATCAACGTTGGAGTCTACAATAACCCGGTTGATACCAGTGCGCAGACGGGAAAAATCGATGGGAACGGTAACCCAGGTGTTATCCTGCCCCAATACCGGGGTCAGGTCAAACCGTTCATAGGGGGAACCGTTAATATTCACCTTGAGCACCGGCACTGTAGAATCCAAGGGGCTACTCACATCCGGCTCCTGGACGTCTTCCACTTCCGCCACGTTTTTCCCAACATGAAGGTTAATAGCCGCCCGTACATCGTCATACCCCTCCAAAGATTCCACAAAGAAGGTGCGGCGCATATTATATGTAGTCTGATAGTTCCCTCCATTGAATGCTCCAATCACGGTATGGGTATCGGTACCGAAGTTTTCTTCTTCCAATCGCACCCATTTTCCTGACGCCTTATCGTGAAGTTCCAAAGCTATATTGCATACCCGGTCACTGATGGTCTCCCAATACGTCATCCCGTCGCTGGACACCGCACTGTCCCCTTTGACGGAACTGGTAAAATATAAATCCACGCTGTGAGAGCTGAAATCCGCTGTATTGTATACATTGGAATCCACTGTAATCCGGTTATTGCCGATTTTCATCTTTTCAAAATTCAACGGCACTGTTACCCATACATTGTCTTGCCCCGCATATTCGGTCAGATCCAACCGGGCCCAAATCGTATTGTTCAGTTTCACCTTCAGCACCGGCGCAATGTCGTCCAGAGGATCTCCTGGATCCACCTCGTCCGGTTCTTCCGGCTCCGGTTCCTGCATCAGGTCGGATCCTACATGCAGGTTCACCGCTACCCGGGCCGCCGTATATCCCTCTAGGGTTTCAATCGTCAAGTTGCGGCACACATTGAAAATAGCGTCTGAGGGTACATAGGTTCCCACCACCACAGAGTCGTCCTGGGTAACCAGGGAGTGATAAGAGACTGTTTCCCATTCCCCCGCGGCGTTCTGCAGTTCCAGTGTAATATTGGCATACCGGTCGCTTTGCAGCTCCCAGGTATTCATAACATCCTCGGACACGAAAGTATCAAAAGCATCACCGCTGCACAGGGAATAGTAAATATCCAGGCTCTTGTCCGTTTTGTTTCCGTAGCTGTATGTATTGGAATGCAGGGCAATTTGGTTAATTCCCTCCGTCAGGCGGGACAAATCGATATCCGCCCGTACCCACACATTGTCCTGCCCCAAGTATTCCGTCAGGTCTACATATTTCCAGTAGGTCTCATTAACCCGGATCTTCAGTACCGGGGTAACCGTTTCGTCAATATCCCCCTTGTCATACACTACGCCAGTTTCCTCAGTAGGCGCAGTAGTTGGTTCCCCTGATTCCGCGGAGGATGCGGGGTTTTCCACCGGCTTGCCGCATCCAGCCAGCATCCCGACGCACAGAACAGCGCTAAGTAATACTCCCCAAGCTTTTTTCATCAAACGGTTCCTTCCTTTCTTCTAGTCGCTGGTAAACCTTCCTGATTTCAGGCACCGGACAGCCTCGCCGTTCCGCCTTCGGCGGGGAATAAGGCAGGCCTGACCGGTACCTCCCGAATACCCTGGAGCCCTTTATTTCCCACATAGATACCGGATCATCTGATCCAGGAGATAGGCTCCCAGCACATTTTCCTGAGAAGGGGCGGACAGAGACTCATGGGTCAGTAGATCCCCTCCCAGCACAAACCCCTTGTCATCCAATCGGAGGGTTGTCTGTAATAGGATTCCCTCCCCTATGGGGTATTCTCCCAAATAGGAACCGATGGTCCCCAAGGTGGTGGCATACCGACCGATTAGATTACCCTGAGGCGTATCAGACCCTTCCAGATGCCACTGGGTCGCCAGCTCCAGAAACTGGAGCCCGCCATACCCCAGATTCTGGAGAGACTGGGTCAGGGGATTGTCGGACTGGGACAAATAGGCAAATGACAAGCGGTTATAATCCCAGTTGTTCACCGCCTGAATAGGACCGGACCCCTGGCCCGCGTACACCACCCGTCCGCCACCGGACATATAACTCAACAGGCTGGCGTTGATTTCAGTGGCTACCACCACTTTGGCGGAGGTGGACGATCCTTTAAACGCCTGAGCATCCGGATATTTCTCCGCAAGGCCTAAACGGTTGTGGGGGTCATACACTGCTATATCGTTGCCGCTGTACCGCTGAGCCGGATACGCCCACACATCCCAGGAATTGGACGTAATCGTCTCACTGCCCTGGGTAAGGGTAAGGGTAAGGGTATAGCGAACCGCCTGCTCTGACCCCGGGAACCGCAGAGGAAGATCCCCTACCCGGCAATAGTTCCCGTTTTCAGCTTCCAACCGTTCCTGGATCGTACCGCTGTCCACCGTTT
>CALWMQ010000185.1 GCA_944382025.1 uncultured Clostridia bacterium
CCGATCTTATCTATTATACTAATGTTGCGGGCGACGCAGGGGATAAATGGTGGGGAATCGGGGTATCAGCAGCTTCTTTGATTTTGGCGGTACTCTCTCCTGTATTCGGAGCTTTGGGGGATTTCCGCGGGATGAAGAAAAAGCTGTTGGCCGCCTGCCTGTTTTTTGGGGTTGTTTTTACGGCGGTCACCGCTTTTACCAGCCGATGGCAGCTGATGCTCATAGGCTATGTGGTATCCCATATTGGCTATTCCGGTGCCAACGTGTTTTATGATTCCTTTCTTACCGATGTGACTGAGCGGGACCGGATGGACCGCGTTTCCTCCTGGGGTTACGCTATGGGATATCTGGGGGGGAGTACCATTCCGTTTGTATTGTCCATTGTTATTCTCCTGCTCACCGATTTCAGCGTAGGCGCAGTGAAATTTTCCATCCTGTTAACCTGTATATGGTGGGCATTATTTTCCATCCCCCTGTTGAAAAATGTGCGGCAGACGCATTATGTAGAAACGCCCCCCAACCGGTTGGTACAGGCGGCGATGGGAAATTTGTGGGCTACCATGAAGGAGATTGGACGCAGAAAGGGGCTGCTATTCTTTCTCATCGCCTATTTTTTCTATATCGATGGGGTAGGTACGGTAATCAACCTGGCCACCAACTATGGGGCGACGCTGGGCCTGGGATCCACCGACATGATTTTGGCGCTGCTGCTGACACAATTGGTTGCAGTACCTTTTTCTATTCTGTTTAGCCGCCTGTCGGAACGGGTGGGTGCTCTGAATATGATCACGGTGGCTATCGCGGTATACTTTGGCATCTGCGGCGTAGGCTTTTTCATGGGCCGGAATGTGGAACCATATCAGATGGAATATGTGGCTGTGGTAGAGGAAGCCGCCGCGGAGATCCCTGGGATGGATTCACAGGCGGAAGAGGACCGTATGGCATGGGAAGCGGTGCTGGATGACCTGAAAGAGGAGGGAAAGGACGCCTTATCAGCAGCAGACCGTACCGCGGCGTTTTATACCCAAACAGACGGCATCACCTCGGGCGTGATCGGGGATGTGGTTAACCGGATCGGCGATGCCCAGAGCCAGTACGGATTCAGTGAGTCCGGGCACCAGTGGGCCTTGGAAGCGGTAGAAACCATGAAACCGCAGCTGATGGCGTTTGCCGCTGATACCGAAAAGCAGACGGCGTACGCCGGCGCATTGGCACTGTCCTCCGCCCTGTTTTGGGCCATGGCCTTGATGGTGGGTACGGTCCAAGGCGGAATCCAAGCGTTATCCCGTTCTTATTTTGGCAAACTGATCCCGCCGGAACGGTCCAATGAATTCTTCGGGTTTTACGATATTTTCGGAAAGTTTGCCTCTGTGGTAGGACCGTTGCTCTATTCGCTGTTCTATATGGCTACCGGGCGGGCATCCGTAGGAATTATCAGCCTCTTAGGCCTGTTTGGTGTAGGCGGGGTTATGCTTGCCTTGGGCCGAAAGCATCTCCCTAGCCGTAGGAATCCAAACCCGGTGGACGGTAAAGGACCATCTCCTCTGGATTCCACCACCGCTTAAGAAACAGCAATATATTTTCAGGGCTTCGTGAAGCGCGGGGCCGCATGATATCAAGCTTTTATAAGAAAAACCGGCGATTTCCAGGCTGTTTGAAGGCTGTGGAAACCGCCGGTTTTCCTATGATATGGTTTTGCCGTTGAAGATGGACCGAGCAGGGCAAAGAACCCTCAGATCATCCGGGACGATAGTGAGGGGTTTGACGCCTTTAGGGTGGAGAAATGGGAAAGAAACAGGATTGTCAGTACCTTTTAGCGGATTAGCCGGCAGGATACGCCGCAGACATCTTTTCGGAGACAGCCGGGGAAAGGACGATCTGAAAATCCTCTGTGCAGGAGAGGCCCCCTCTCTTTGAACCCCCTAAAACCTTTATAGAAGGACGCACACTTCCTGGCATCTGTTCATAGGATGGAACGTAATGGTTCCATCCTCATTTACATAGTTGGAGGTCAAGGATATGAGCAGCATAGAGACATTTGCGGTAATCGGCGGGGATTTGCGCTCAGCCTATCTGGCCGGTTTACTGGCAGCGGACGGATATAAAGTTATCACCTCCGGATTTGACGGCACCGATCTTCCTCCCTGTGTGACAGGCTGTACCAATCCGGCCCAAGCCGTGAGCCTGGCGGATTGTGTTGTGCTGCCGCTGCCGGTAACCACCGATGGCAGTACGGTCAATGCCCCGTTTTCCCGTATGCGAATTCCTCTTGACCAGGTACTTAATGGGATGACACCGGGACAGGTTCTGGTAGGTGGTCAGATTTCGGATACGGTACGGCGGGAAGCGGAGTGCCGTGGACTGGCGATATCGGACTATCTGCAACGGGAGGAACTGGCGGTAATGAATGCCGTACCGACAGCGGAGGGAGCTGTCCAACTGGCAATGGAAGAACTGCCGGTAACGATCCATGGTGCCCAATGCCTGGTAACCGGCTTTGGAAGGGTGGCAAAGACCCTTTCGAGGATCCTGGTGCCCTTAGGAGCCCATGTAACAGTGGCGGCACGGAAATGTGCAGATTTGGCATGGGCTGAAAGCGAAGGATGCCGGACCATGGAAATCAGCAGGCTGGCTCAGGCGGGAGACTATGATGTCATTTTCAATACAGTACCAGTCATGCTATTTGACAGGGACATTCTCAAGAATATGGACAAAAACACCCTGCTGATCGATTTGGCCTCCCGTCCAGGGGGAGTGGATTTTAACGCGGCGGCGGAGCTGCAGATTAAGACCATCTGGGCCTTGTCTCTGCCGGGCCGGGTAGCCCCGAAAACTGCTGGGAAGATCATCAAAGAGACTATACTCAATATGATCAAGGAGGGTACATAATGGCACGGTTATCTGTAGGAGTTGCTTTGTCCGGCTCGTTCTGTACTTTCGAGCGGGTGATGAAGCAGATCCGTGAACTGGTTGAGCAGGGGATGGAAGTGACGCCGATCCTCTCCTTTAATGCGTCTGGGATGGATACCCGGTTCGGCAAGGCGGAGGATTGGAAAGCGCGGCTCCGGGAGATGACAGGAAAAGAACCCCTGACAACCCTGGCGGAAGTGGAACCTATTGGTCCAAAAGGAATGCTGGATGTGTTGGTAGTGGCGCCCTGCACCGGTACAACTCTGGCACGGTTGGCGAACGGCCTGAGTGATACTCCGGTATCCTTGGCAGTGAAGTCCCATCTCCGCAGAAGCCGCCCGGTGGTGCTGGCGGTATCGACTAACGATGCGCTGGGGGCGTCCATGCGGAATATTGCCCTTCTGAAAAACACCAAGCATATCTATTTTGTCCCTATGTCACAGGATGACCCGGTCAACAAGCCAAATTCCATGGTAGCGGATTTTTCCAAGATCGGGGAGACCATTACCAGCGCTTTGTCCGGAGTACAGATCCAGCCGCTGTTTTTATAGACAGATTCTTCTCTTATATCAAAGCCAAAAGAAAAATGAAGTGAATTTCCACTGCCTGGTAACCGGTTAAACCTGTGCCCTATTCTTGATACTGTACCATGCTATATTAAAG
>CALWMQ010000186.1 GCA_944382025.1 uncultured Clostridia bacterium
ATCCTGGCATATCTTGGCCTTTCCTGGGAGGATATGACCACCTGGGCGGGTCTAGGCAGCGCCTTGCTGGAGGCGGTGAAAAACCCGGTAATCCTGGTATCGGTACTGGTCAGTGTCTGGAACCTGATCAACGATCCTACTACAAAGGGCCTTTCTGACAGTCAGAGAGCGCTTACCTATACTGAACCGAATACGTGATATACAAGAAGCCGGAGGCCCCGTAAAGGAGTCTCCGGCTTTTTTACGTTACTACGGGGTTACTACGAAACGCTTGAAAAATGGCTTAAATCCTAGATTTTAACTTGAATGGGGTTCAAGAGGCCGCTGGTTCGATTCCAGTCACTCGGACCAAAAAGGTTTGAAACTTAGGTTTCAAACCTTTTTCTTTTTCCATTTGATTTTCACAATAATCTTGCTCAGCGTTTACAGCGGCCCTTTACTGTACCTATACAGCCAAACCGCTTCCTGCCTTGCTTTAATAGCTGGGCACTTTAAAGACTATATGCCCCATCAGGACAACACTACTATACCAGATGCCTATCGGCATATAAAATCCTGTGGGAAAGCCCTACACTGTAAAAGGCTGGCGGATTCCGCCAGCCTTACCTCTTTTCTTCTAAAAATAGTACTGTGATGACTCTACCATCCGCAGAATACTGTTGAAATACCAAACAAAAACCGCTGCGCTGGCAATCACTGTTAAAGCTATCGATACAATAAACAGGATAAGAAACAGTTTCCGGCGTTTCTTCCACTGTTCCATCTGCTGAGGGGTGCCGATGCGGCTGACATTGGGCGATGGCAAGCCACAGACTGGGCAGCAAGGCGAATCCGAGGGATACGTCTGGCGGCACCGCAGGCATGTCAGGTGTTTCTCAGAGGACCGGATGCATAAATAAATGATCGCCGCAATCCCGAAAAAGCCGGACAACAATCCCCACATCACAGCATTGCCGTTACAACGGTATCGGGCATCATTGTAAACGCTGAGTCCCAGGAACACTGCCGAAGCTGTGCTGATAAGGCATATCAGCAGCATGTAAATAACAAATAGGGTAAGCACAGAAGCTAATTGAGACGGCATAAAAATCCTATCCTTTCTTTAATATGGGGGTTTCCAGGTTTGTTCGCTCCACCCAATGGTCTCCCGTTCCAGCAGTACTGCCCGGACAGGAGAACCGTCACCGCCTGCAATCTTCAAGGGCGGGGCAAACAAGAAATACTGTCCAGAATGTACCCGGGACAGATCTAAACCTTCCAGAAGCACCAAGCCGTTACCCAAAAGCTGGCGGTGGACCGGTGCGGAGCATTCTGCTGGGGCGACTGACGGGGCTTCAACCCCAAGCAGAAGAATCCCCGCATCCGACAATACAAAAGCGGCACTAGGGCTCAGTTCCGTGCTCCCTTTGAACAATACCCGAGGTTTCAGTCCCGGCACAAGCTTTTCGGCCTGAGCCCCCAGCAAAAGACCGTCAAATTCTACCACCGTGCACTCCCCGATGCAGGCTTCCAGCATCACTTGATCCGCCGCCGGTCCGTCCGGGTCGAAATGCCAAGGAGTATCCAAATGGGTTCCGCTGTGCAGGCAGGCATACAAAGCGGACAGATTACACTCATCCCCCAGCTCTAATCGGGACAAAGGTTCCAACCGGGGGGATGGATCTCCGGGATATACCGGTGCATGGAGCATCTCCCGGGATATATCAATAATTTTCATTTACTCCCGCCTCCCGTACCACATAGGTGTCTTTTCAAGCTGCGGTCAGTGCCTCCGCCCCATATGTATAACGGATCCATCGTCTTTCAGCAGACCAATACCGCAAGGTCTTGCCAGTACTCTGATGATAGAATTATTATATACTAGATCCGTGCCAAAAAGCAACTGGCGTACCCATGAAATTCTTCTTTCTTAATAGGGTGACTTGTCAGTCCCGGTTGCCATTGCCAAGGCTATCGACCTGGTGACGTGCCTGTTTGGACTCCCATTACGGGCATGTACCAGTACCAGTTCTGCCCAACTACGCCTTTCCCACAGGCGAGAAACTCTATCCCTCCAACTGGAAAGTGGGTGTTCCTTTGCTAGCACCGGCTCTTTTAGCGGCACCAGCCTATCCTGAGTGTGTCCTAGAAAATAGTCCCCCTCCGGCCTTGAATGCCGAAGGGGGACTTGAAGTTTGTATACTTTAGCGGAATAAGTTGTCTAGTTTGTTTGGAGACTACAAAAGCTTTTACACCAGGTGCCGAGCAAATTAAAAAATACACACAACAATCTTCTTGCAACGTAAGGATCGATTGAATACATTCCGTCCACGTGTATAGGCTGTGGGGCAAGTGATACAAGGGTAGATCTTTCAGAACCTTTTGAAATATGAACCCCTGCTAGGATTTTACTCAATCCACCGGCTGTGCCGTGAATCCTGGCTTAAAGCTGACATGGATCATATATGGCTCGTTCACCGCCGATAAATTTGGGACGGGTCCGGGCGCAAATGATCCCTGCCTCCCCAATCCTGTCTAAGGACAACCGTACCGGCACTGCTACCTGACGCAGGTGCATACCAATCAGGGTGCCCCCGATATCTATCCCCGCCATAGCCCTGATTGTCTCTACCGCAACCGGTTCCGCAAAACGGGTATAGGCGGTGGTGGCAAAGGAACCGCCCGCCTTAGGCTGGGGCACAACGTTCACCGGTTCCAGGCCGTATGTTTCCGCCGCCGCCCGCTCCATGATAATCGCCCGGTTCAAGTGTTCGCAGCACTGGGCGCACAGGTAAATGCCTCGTTCCTTCAGTACGGGATAAATCCCCTCGAATACCGCCTGGGCCACCTCGACGCTGGAGTAGGAGCCTATTTTATGACCTGTGATCTCACTGGACGAACAGCCTACCACAAACAGATCCCCTGCCGTCAACCGGGCCACGCCCAACAGTTCTTCAACCGCCTGATTTGCCTGTTGGCGGATGGTTTCCAACGACATTTCCATTATCTATTTCCTTTCCTATCCCCGCATTCTGTAGCCATAAGGGCTGCGTAAAGCTTTTCTAGGACATAACAATCCCTGCCGCCGGTGCAGCGCAAACAAACGGCGGGGCCTAAACTATCAAACCTGTTACCTGCCAGCCAACTGATCGGCAATATCGGCAGAATACCCTCAGCCTTTCAGAAAGGGACAGCCACCCCAAAACCATGTGGGTTCATTCCGCCCCAATTTAAAAAACCAGCCGTCCAGCAGTCTGTCCCTTGCGTCCGCTTTCCCGGAGTCAGAGGCCTTCCCTATCTCCAGGTCTGCCCGTTTCCGGACGGTTACAACCGTTCTTGAATAGAATTCAACAAACCGCCCTTTTGGATAATATTCTGGATAAACGGCGGAAAGGGCTGAGCCTGATACGTCTTGCCGGTGGTCAGGTTTTGAATAAGGCCGGTGTCAAAATCCACTTTCACCTGATCCCCGTCCCGAATATCCCGGGCCGCCTCATCGCATTCCAGAATAGCCAGGCCGATATTAATGGCGTTGCGGTAAAAAATCCGGGCAAAGGTGGAGGCGATGACACAAGAGATGCCGCTGGCCTTGATGGCAATCGGAGCGTGTTCCCGGGAGGAACCACAACCGAAATTTTTCTCCGCCACCAGAATATCGCCGGGCTGTACTTTTTTGACAAAATCCCTATCAATGTCTTCCATACAGTGGGAAGCCAGTTCCTCGTGGCTGGAGGTGTTCAGATAACGGGCCGGAATAATCACATCGGTGTCCACGTTATCCCCGTATTTATGTACCGTTCCATGAGCAATCATGCTGATAACCCCTTCCTTTCTTGCGCTTTCCCCAGGCGGGTTCCCCTGCCTTAGAGAAGCGCCGTCAAAATTGTCCGGTGACTGGTACTCTACCCGCGTGGCAGATAAACCTGTGTCCACCGTTTCCCTATGGGCCTGCCTTTTAAAGCTTGGCCGGATCGGCAATGTACCCCGCCACCGCCGAGGCCGCCGCTACATAGGGGCTTGCCAGATATACCTCGCTGTCCACATGTCCCATGCGGCCTACAAAATTCCGGTTGGTGGTGGACACTGCCCGTTCCCCGGCCGCCAGGATGCCCATGTGGCCGCCTAAACAGGGGCCGCATGTGGGGGTGGATACTACAGCGCCCGCATCGATAAAGATATCAAACAGGCCTTCGTGCATGCTCTGTTTCCAGATCTCCTGGGTAGCGGGAATAATGATGCAGCGCACCCCATCGGCTACCTTGCGGCCTTTCAGTACCTGGGCGGCAGCCCGCATATCCTCCATGCGGCCGTAGGTGCAGGATCCGATACCCACCTGATGGATTATCACCGGCTCCCCGTCGTCCGCCGCGGCGCATTCGTCAATAGTCTTGGTGTTTTCCGGCAGATGGGGGAAAGATACGGTCGGCCTGAGGGTGGACAGGTCAATGGTTACCGTCTCGTCATAGTCCGCATCCGGATCAGCCTCGAATACTACCGGTTCCCGCTGGAAACGGTCTTTCACATACGCCATCGTGGTAGCGTCTACTGGGAAGATGCCGTTTTTGGCCCCGGCCTCGATGGCCATATTGGCAATGCACAGCCGGTCATCCATGGACAGGGCCTCTACCCCGTCTCCGGTGAATTCCAGGGAACGGTACAGAGCGCCGTCCACTCCAATCTTGCCTATCAGATGGAGGATGACATCCTTGCCGGACACATAGGGAGACAGTCGGCCGGTCAGTTCCACCCGGATGGCGGAGGGGACTTTAAACCAGGCAGTACCGGTGGCGATGCCGGCCGCCAGGTCGGTGGATCCCACGCCGGTAGAGAAAGCGCCCAGAGCCCCATAGGTACAAGTATGGCTGTCGGCACCAATGACACAATCGCCGGGGCCCACCAGTCCCTGCTCCGGCAGCAGGGCGTGTTCGATGCCCATGCGGCCCACGTCAAAAAAGTTCACCACGTCATATTTTTGGGCAAATCCCCAGGACTTCTTCACCTGCTCAGCGGCTTTGATATCCTTGTTAGGGGTAAAGTGATCCATCACCAGGGCTACCCGGCTTTTGTCGAACACCCGGCAGGCTCCACAACGCTCAAACTCGTTGATTGCCA
>CALWMQ010000187.1 GCA_944382025.1 uncultured Clostridia bacterium
GCCAGGGTTGCGGCTACCCACATCTCGGCGTACAGGCCTGTCTTGCGGTGGGTCAGCATCCCATCCCGCCATGCCAGTTCAGCCGCTTTCCCTGGACGTCCGGGATTCATAAGGCCAAAGGCATCTCCGCGGATCATTGCCCCAATCAATTCCTCCCCATCGTTTAGAAAAGAAGTAAGGCGATCCCATTCCTCCCCCTGGGGAAACAGCGCCTCATGCCATAGAAGTCCCAATCCCAGCAACAGATAACGGGTATGCTCCGGTCCCCAGGTCTCTCCATACGGCAAATTACCCAGCCAAAACCGAGCCACATCCTGTGTGGTAAAATCCCGGCCGAAGTCCTCCACCAGCCTCAGCCCGATGGCAAAATAGGTCGTATCGTCATCCGCCTGGGCGCAGCTGATATATTCCCGGCAGCTGGGTATGGACGCCCGAGCCAGGCCGGTTCCCGGGACGCAGGAGATATAATCATCCAGTGGGAAAGTACCACCCGCTTTCAGATACCGCTCTATGTCCGACCGCTTCCAGTTGACTTCCAGCGGCTTCCCCAGCATACAGGCCGCAATCCGCCCGTACACCCCTCCATAAATCCGGTCACGCAAAGTACATGGGCGTAATTCCAGCTCCGGACGGCCAGGGTCTATCACATCCATCGCACCATCCGGGCGTGCCTTGCGTATAGCTTCTAAATCATCCGGCTCATCATAAGGGAAATCTTTCCGTTTAGGGAACCCATACAGGCTGGCGGCGAATTCCACTATGGCGTCATAATCATCAGGCAGCGCTTCGGCTTGGCGGCACAGCATTTCCACATCCAAGTCATATCCCTGTTTATATAACATGCGAATCCGATCCCTGCACATAATTTTATACAGGTATTTGGAACCTAAAATCTCCATAAACCCCTCCTACGCCGCCTTTTTTCTGCGGCGAATCAGCACCACAGTTACTGCCACCGCTCCTATGGCGAGCACTGCGCAGACTATCACCGTCGGCAGTACCCATGGATGCTGCTTCCAAAAGCTTTCCTCACCGGTATTGGCACTGTCGTTGGAATGATTCCCCGGCAGTTTATCATAAGCCTCTACCCCTGCCCGGAAAACTTCCATATCAGCCCCGTATACCTGTTTGCCATCAGACAGACAGGGGGAACCCTCCGCCGGGACAAAAAAGTCTGTATCGCAGAAATTTTCAGTGCCGGGTATGTTTCCACAGTATGAATAGTTCCAGTTCGCCAGCTGTTCCACTGTTGGAACCGCCTTAAACATAGGATCAGCGTTTACTTGGTTTTCGTCGTTGGGAATACGGGAAATATTCCCAAAATAAAGGTTGCCATTATACACGGCACCCTCGCCCCGGTAAAACCGGGCCAGGTCTTCTAAATAGCAGAATACATTTCTTTCAAATGTAATGGCTCCTTCCCCAACCTTAGACTCTACCTCAATCACATTCCGATTATCCCCATACAGGGAACCAGCTGTACGATAAACGGTATTGTTACGTACCTCAAAGGTATACAGGGGATTGGCCGCAGGATAAAAGAAAAACAGTTTGTCATTGACACTGATATTGTTTTCAATAATCACATGGGCGTTTCGGGCGGAAGGAGAATCTTCCCGGTTGTTATAGTCAAAAGCCACATAGGCATCGCTATAGCTGTTGGCTGAGAAATTCCCCCGCAGCAGGAAAGTGCCCTCATCATCGGTCTCGATATCATAGGCACAACCATCTGCGTGTTTTTCCTCGCCGCTGATCTTACTGGCGTAGTGCATATATCCATCGGTTCCGGTAACCATGTTATACTGAACCGTGCCGCCATTGCAAACCTGCAGCGCGATCCCATTGGCAGTGTCTTCAATCCTGTTGTATTCTACCAAGGGCTCCTTGGCATTAACCAAATAAATACCATGGCCCGTCATCTTATGATCCGGGGTAGTATGAATATAATTGTTCCGTACAATGAGATTTGTCACATTATCGGTGTAGTTCCATCCGGCTTCACAAGAAATCGGCACACCCCCTACATCCAGAAACTCGCAGTTTTCAATCCGGACGTCATCTATACGTACCCTGCCTTTGCTTTCCCCGGGAGCGCCCGCACCCCGTAAAGCAATACCGCCGGCTCCCGAATGCACCTGGGTAATTCCTTCTATGATCTCTTTTAAACGGATGGCCTCGTCCGCCGCCATACAATCCACATTGGCCACGGTAACATTTTCAAGGACAAACCCCCGTATGGTTTTATGGGTATACAATCCGGATGTACCGGTGATCATGATCCCGCCGCGCATCGGCAGTATCAGGGTAGAACCGTTACGATAGGCCTCCTCCGGCTCCCCGGGGGATACGGCGCTGTTATTGTATACCGCGATATTCCGAATGGTCCAATAGTTTTGGTCCTCAAGCCACAGGGCATAGGAACCGTTTTGCCCATTGGCCGGGTCAAAGGTGGATTTTCGGTCGATTACCGGTTTTTCGCCTTCCCCGTAGCTGTCGATAACAATAGGATGCCCTTCTACGCCGGACCCCTTGGGTTCCAGCATAACGCCTTCCCACACGCTGCCTCGTTTGAACAGGATCTTATCATCCGGTAAAAACTCGCCATGATTGTTTACCTGTTCCAAGGTATTCCATGCGGTCTCCGGAGATTTCCCGTCCCCTCCCGGCGCGGCGGCAGAATCCACATAATAGCTGGTGCCGCCCATCTCCGGAACGGGAAACTCATATTCCTGCCATTGGATATCTTCCGGTTCCTGCTGCGACTGGTCCCCCACAGCGGTAATTTTTACACTTTTCACCAAATACCTGGCATCCCAGCCACCCATTTGTACCGCCGACGCGGTAGAAGCGACAAAAGTGGCATCTTCACAGCTCCAAACCACCGCCCCGTCCAGGGCTACGGTAACTTTCCCGCCTTGAACCGTTATTTTGACCGCTGTATCCTTACCCATGTATGGTGACAGGTCAAAACTCTGCATGTTTTTCCATTCATTGGTACAGGCCCAGATGGCTGTTTTCCCCAGCCATACCTCCATATCCCCACTGGCTGCCTCTTTATACGCGCGTAAGATGAACTTGACTCCCCGTCCATCCCCATCTCCAATGGAATTCACATGGATGACCGTCTCCAGAACATAATCCGGGCCAATCACTGTTTGGGTTGAAAAGGGAATGGCCTCCTGCCCCTCTGAGGGATTCATACCCTCGTATGGGCTTTCCCCATAATCTTTTTCATACAATACCCCATTGTCGGGAATCTCTGTAGGATTTTCCGGTTCCTCTCCGGATGGATCGCTCCCTCCGGGAATCCCCGATAAGGAGACGCTTTTGATACTGTATTTTGTATCCCAGCCTCCCAGTTTGACAACGGACTCGGTGGAGGCGGCAAAAGTAGGATCCGCATATTTCCATACTTCCGTGCCGTCCAACGCCAACGTAATCGTATCGCCGTTCACCACGATTTTCACTGTGACATCTTTCTTCATATAGGGAGATATATCAAAATTCTGCATGTTTTTCCATTCGTCGGTACAAGCCCAGATGGCTGTTTTTCCCAGCCAAACCTCCATATCTCCGCTTTTAGCCGCCTCACATCTCCGAAGGATGAATTTTACACCCCGGCCTGAACCTTCGCCAATGGACTGGATATTCAGTACCGTTTCCAACACATAATTTTCTCCATAGGCCTGCCCTACAGAAAATTCCTTGGTTTCTTGGCCGTCAGGCGGGTTCATACCTTCATAAACTTCGTTCATCTCATATAAGACGTCTGCCGCAGACGCCGGCGTGATACCGAATACCATCATGCCTAACATCAGAATGCTTAAAAAGACGGAAAACTGTTTTTTCATAGTCAATGTTTCAGCTCCTCCTTTGCGCAAATCCCCAGAGTTATTGAAAGAGAACGCCGGGGAACCGGTCCCCGGCGCCACTGAACAAAAAGTGATTACTTCTTTTTGGCCCAAGCCAAAGCCAGTCCTGCGCCCGCCAGCATAATCAATACGGGCAGGCAGTTGGTTGCGTCACCGGTATCCGGGTTAACATCGGCAGTGTCTGCTTGGGAAATCTTTACCTCTTTGATCAGATATTTCGCGTCCCATCCGCTGAGCCGGATCGGTGATTCAGTAGCAGTGGTAAACGTAGCGTCTTCCCCGCTCCAGACTTCTTTCCCATCCAGGCTCAGAATCAGTTTATCGCCTTCCGCCACAATCTTCACAGTGATATCCTTGCCGATATAGGGGCTGAAATCAAACGCTTTATGCCCCTTCCATTCATTGGTGCAGGCCCAGATGGCGCTTTTGCCAACCCACAGCTCCAGATCCCCGCTGGTACTGTCCTTACTGGCGCCCAGAACAAATTTTACGCCACGGCCGTCCCCATC
>CALWMQ010000188.1 GCA_944382025.1 uncultured Clostridia bacterium
TCGGTACTATTACCGAAAAAGAGTTTGTCCAGAAGGTCTTCCTCGTAATTTTTGCGGCATAAATACTCATACAGCCGTTCCATGACTTGAATCCCTCCCCAGGATTCCGGCAGGTCGGTACCATCCAGATCCGCGCCGAAAGCCGCCGTATGCTCACCGCCCAGTTCCCAATAATGGTACAAATGGCGTTCCCCCTGATCAAAGCTCTGTTCCCCCAGCTGGTCATGGCAGAAATTCAGGCACACCAGGCCGCCTTTATCCCGGATAGCAGCAAACTGCCGGTCGGTCAGGTTCCGGGGATGACCATGTACCGCCGCGGAAACCGAATGGCTGGCTACAAAAGGCTTCCGGGTCAGCTCCGCCACATCCCAAAAACCTGCTTCATTGAGGTGAGACACATCCGGCAGGATTCCCAGCCGCTCCATTTCCCGGACAGCCTGCTTTCCTGCCGGCGTCAGCCCTTCCTTACATCCGGACATACAGCCATGCCCTAATTCATTTGACCCGTTCCACGTCAAGGTGATTAACTTTACGCCAAGCCGTTTCAAATCTATCAGCTTCCCTGGATCACCCGCTATGGCAGATCCCCCTTCCACTGTAAGGACCGCGGCACAGCGATGGGAAGAAAAGGCTGCATCCAGATCCTCCGGGGTATTGACCAGAAGCATTTTATCCTGATACATCCCCGCTTGACGGTGGGCGAACTCCAAAACGGCTTTGCATTGGTCAAAAGCGGCCTCCCCACGCAGGGTATCCGGCATCCATACCGCAAAGACCTGACCCCACGCCTCCATCTCCAGGCCTCTCTCCAAGTCAATGTGCAGGGAATTTTTTAACAGGTATTGGTCTCCTGTATAGCACTCGTACAGGGTATCACAGTGCAGATCAAACAGCTTCATTGATATTGTTCACCCTTTCCGCCGCGCTCCAACACACCGGCCTTCCGGAATGTGGTTGCACAGCCATAGACAACTATTGGTTACCGCCCGTACTCCAACCATTCTGCCGCAGATTATGGCTGGCAGACAGACTGATACCGCCGGCGCTGCTTCAGGAAGCCTATTTCCCGCTACCGGCATAGTGGGAGAGCAGCCGATGAAAACAGATCTGCCCTTCATCTGGCAGTTGGCTCCGTTATCAAGGGAAAGAGAGTTGTCGTCTCTTTATTTCTTTCCCAATTGATGAGTAACAACACAGCTACCCGAGCCCGGTCTTCCCGCTTCCTTGCCCCGCAAACCAACTATAGGATCCTATGCGGCCTACTTATCAAAGTTTCTTTCAGTATTTAAAAAGCCCCGCCCAGATCTCCCGCCTCATAGGCGCCCATTAAATGGTCCCATTCCAGAACCCTCATAGAATTTTGCCGGTCAGTGACAATTTCCACAACGTCAAACCGTGGCTGCAGGTTGGAGGGATGGCGGCTGAGGTAAACGGCGGCTGTTTGGAGGATTCTCCGTTGTTTTGTCTGGGTCACCGCCTCCTTTGGAGCATACAGTGACCCTGCCTGGCGGGTTTTCACCTCCACGAAAACAATGTACTCCTCATCACTGGCGATAATGTCAATTTCCCCAAACCGGCAGCGATAATTGGAAGCCAGCAAGGCATACCCCTTGTCACGTAAAAAGCGGGCGGCCAGAATTTCGCCTGCCGCCCCTTTGGATACCGGTTCCATTTGCTGCCCTCCCCTCCTCGGTCACAAAAGCTTTTTCAGGAAACTTCTCCTATGTACCGGCGAAATACCATATTGCTCCAGCATCTCATAATGCAGAGCCGTACCATACCCCTTGTGCTTTTGAAAAAAATATTGGGGATATTCCTGGTCCAATTCCATCATTTTTCTGTCCCGGCTGACCTTAGCCAGAATAGATGCCGCGGCGATAGACGCTGAAAGGGCATCCCCCTTTACAACAGTTCTGACCGGCACCCTAATCTGAGGCGGGGCGGCGTTACCGTCCACCAATACTAGCTGCGGCTGGATAGCCAGCGCTTCCACTGCCCGGCTCATGGCCAGAAACGTTGCCTGTAAAATATTCAGCCGGTCGATCTCTTCCACCGAGGCGCTGGCCACCGCATAAGCCGCCGCCTTCTTGCAGATAACGTCAAACAGAAACTCCCGCTTCTTTTCGGTCAGCTTTTTGGAATCGTTTAATCCTTCGGGAATCTGCCCTGGATCCAAAATAACGGCAGCGGCAAATACAGGGCCTGCTAACGGCCCTCGTCCCGCCTCATCCACACCGCAAAGCAGGGAGATCCCCTCTGCCCGGACTTCCTGGTCATAGGCAACCGCCGCCTCAGACTCCAGGATCCTTTGGCGGTGGCCGGAAACGGCATCCTGGTGTATATCGGTTGTCCGCACAGCCCTAGCCTCCTTCCAGACAGTTACTCAAAATAGTCATACACCCCGCCGAAGCTCTCCAACGGCCATAGGCGGAATACCGCTTTGCCAATAATGTCCTGCTCCCGTATACAACCGATAAAACGGCTGTCCAAAGAACACCCTTGCTTCCGGTTATCCCCCATCACAAAAACGCATCCTTCAGGAACAGTAATGATACCGTCTGGGGCCACAGTCTCGCTGATGCCTTCTTCGGTCTGGGTATATAAATATGGCTCTTGCAGGATCTCGCCATCCACCAGTACATTCCCGTCCATGATCTGAACTGTCTGCCCTTCGACCGCGATAATCCGCTTTACCAAAGGTTCCAGGCCCTGATCTACCCGGTTGATGACAACGATATCCCCCTGGTGCGGCGTATAGGGCAGGCTGGACAGAATCAGCCTATCCTGATCATGCAGTGTGGTCATCATGGATCTGCCATCCACTCCCACCACGCGGAACAGAAACGTAAACACCAATGTTACCGCTACCAGGGAAAAAATCGCCGCTTCCATCCATTCATACAAAGAGGCCGCGTTTTCAGCCTGCGGTTCTTTTTTGGGCTGCTCCAATTGTTCCAGGCTGTTCTCTTGCTCCATAGCCTGTCACCGTTCCTTTCTGTTAAATCGATCCGCCGGATTCCGGGATATCTTCCAGGGTAATTCGCCCCAGTTTGCCCCCCCGGAACTCATCCAGCAGCATAATAGCCGCCCTTTCTGTGTTGACTTCCCCGCCGGATACCAACATTCCCCTCCGGCGGCCAATCGCTTGCAGCAGTTCCCAACTACCTCCGGGATTCTCTGTCAGCTTATAGCGTTCCTGCAGCAGCGGAAAATAGGATCCGCTCAAAATTTCCAGAAGTCCGCACGCCAGTTCTTCCACATCCAGGATCTGATCCCGGATAGCCCCGGTATATGCCAGCCGCAGGGCTGCCTGTTGATCCTCAAACTTGGGCCAGAGAACTCCGGGTGTATCCAAAAGCTGCGCCCCTCCCTCAACAACAAACCATTGGTTGCTTCGGGTAACGCCTGGGCGATCCTCCGCCTTGGCTTTTCCGCCCCGGGCCATCCTGTTGATAAAGGAAGATTTTCCTACATTGGGGATTCCCACTACCATAGCCCGGATAGGACGATTGCCCATTCCCTTGGATTCCCAGACGGCTATTTTAGAGGCCAGGGTTTTACGGAGCATTGGCAGAAATTGCGGAATTCCTCGCCCGGATTTGCAATCCGCCGCCATAGCGGCAATCCCCTGTCCCGAAAACCAGCTGATCCATTTCCGGGTGGCCTGTTCGTCCGCCAAATCGCTTTTATTTAATACCACCAACCGGGGCTTGCCCCCCAGAAGAGAATCCAAATCCGGATTCCGACTGCCGGAAGGGATCCGGGCGTCAAGGACTTCCACCACAATATCCACCAAAGGCAGGCATTCCTGCAACTTACGGCGGGTCTTGGTCATATGCCCTGGGAACCATTGTATAGGCTTGGACAATTCCAAAAAGACCTCTCTCCTTTCCCCTGTTTAACTCATAGGAATCCCATATCCCGAAAGGGCCAGATACGGAACACCGCCTTGCCTACAATATCCTTTACCCGTACAAGGCCTATATCCGCGGAACGGCTGTCATGGGAGTTTGTCCGATGATCCCCCATAACAAACACATAACCTTCCGGTACATAAATCTCTTCCGTCACATCTATCGGCGGAGTCGGGAAATCCGTATAGTCGCTCTCATCCTGAGCCTCCCCATTCAGGATTACCTGCCGGGTCTCCGGGTCAATTTCCAGGGTATCCCCTGCCACTGCTATGACCCGCTTGATTAAAGGCTCTTCCACATACCGGTTGATTACCACAATATCTCCCCGTTCAGGGGTATAAAACATGTTTGTCAGCAGCAAACGGTCATTTTCAAACAAGGTGTTTTCCATGGAAGGACCTTTTACCCCCACAATCCGTATCAAAAACGTAAACACCAAGACGATTCCCACCAGGGAAAATACGGCAGCTTCCACCCAGTCGTAAAACGAACGGGCCATAGCTGTACGCGCCGTGTCCTTATGAACCGATTCAGGCATATTTTCTGTCCGTCCCGTTTTAAGGCGGCCGACTATTTTTCTCCCAAGGTTGCTGATGTTCAGATTCACGGCCGTCACCCTTCACCTGAGTTTGTTTTCAGAGACACACACTAAGTCTCCATGTTTCGCCGATGCGCAGGACATGGCATCCGGTTCTGATTTTCTCCCGGAAAGCAGGGAGATCCACCTCTGATTATTCTACCATAACTGGGCCTCAAATTGTCTGCCCTGTTTTTCCTTCCATCAACGATTTTCCGTAAAAATGATTATACCACAGGAGCCATGCCAAATAAAGCAAAAAAGGGACTTTTCGTCCCTTTTTTTGCTCTCTTGCTGATTAACTTATTTAATAAGTTCCTTCACCTTGGCAGCCTTACCCACACGGTCGCGCAGATAATACAGCTTACTACGACGGGTTTTACCATTCCGAACGACTTTGACAGCCGCAACATTGGGGGAATGCAACGGGAAAACCCTTTCTACACCGACGCCGTAGGACACACGGCGGACAGTAAAGGTTTCAGCAACACCGCTGCCCTTCTTAGCAATCACAGTTCCTTCAAAGGCCTGGATTCTTTCCCGTTCACCTTCGCGGATCTTTACATCGACACGCACCGTATCGCCGATAGAGAATTCCGGAGTAGTCTCTTTCATGCTACCGGTAGAAATGAGTTTCAATGCATCCATGGATAACATCCTCCTTGAATTTCAGACATTCATGCCTCCTGTACAGAATAGGCTCTCCCACCTGTACGGGCAGAGGACTGCCCGCTTTAATGTCTTGCCTTCGCTTGGCATTAACCCCCATAACCGGCCGGAAACCGGATATGGACATCAAATACTGATATACTATATCACAGTTTGGTGGATAATGCAAGTATTTTTTATTTTCTTTTTTGTAGGAGTTCAACGATATGGGACTTCTGCAAATTTTTACTGTTTGTAAAGCATCCACGCTTGTCAAACAGATAAATCCATGCTATACTAATTTTGATTTTTACCGGTTACTCCTGATAAAAAATATACAACAGCCCTATTATGCAAATGAGGTGACGGAATGGCTCTGGGTTTTCCTTTGTATATCGATCTGAGCGGAAACAACTGCGTAGTATTTGGCGGCGGGGATTTTGCCTATCGCAGAACAATCGCCTTACTGCGCTTTGGCGCTAAGGTGACCGTTATCAGCCCTATACTAGAAGAACCAATGCGTACCTTGGATCAGGCTGAAAAAATCCGCTATATTCCCCGCAAATATTATCGCGGCGACTGCACCTCTGCTTATCTTTGCGTTGCTGCTACAGAGGATGAGGCACTTAATATTACTATTTCAGATGAGTGTAAGGCAAAAGGGATTCCCATCAATGTTTCTAAGCCTGCCGCGTTTGGCACCTTTATATTTCCAACGATAGCCCTTACTGATAAGATATCAGTTTCTGTCGCGGGCAAAGTTGAAGAATTTGTTTTGGAAAATATTCGGGACGCCATAGAAGCGCAATTACCCAAATTATTAGAGGAAGCAGAAAAAATTTCCAAATTATAGTTTAAGGAATGAGGTTATCCCCTTATTCTCATAGGTATATGGCTTACTATGACAAACCATAATTGGAATGTAAAATTTTATCTTGCTTTTTTGTAATGACTAGTGTATAATATTTTTGCTCTTTATTCTTGCGGGTAAATATTTACACAGAATGTAGGCATTATTTGCCGGTGTGATGGAATTGGCAGACGTGATGGACTCAAAATCCATTGGTAGCGATACCGTGCCGGTTCGAGTCCGGCCACCGGCACCATAAGAGGGCACTAAAAAAGATGCCTAAGCGAAAAAACCTCGATTTTATCGAGGTTTTTTCGTATTTTCAGGGCAAGTTTTTCAGCATAGATTTTATAGATGCCAAACGGCAAAAATCCTATACTGACAGGACTTGAACCCACAAATAGCAGAAATCACACCGAAAGGCGTATGGAAAGTTAAAATCCATACGCCTTTTTCTTTTGCCCAAAATCAATATTATTCTCCCTGTTGGCATGCAGCGATAAAATATTAACACATCATTTTAAAGCCTTTGGTTTTTGATTATCACAGCAAAAACTGAAGGC
>CALWMQ010000189.1 GCA_944382025.1 uncultured Clostridia bacterium
TCCCCGATACAATGGACAGCCCTGGATCGGATATGGCCCCGGAATCGGATAGGACGTTGAGTTCATCAAATCCGGCAATGGTCTTTTTTAACTCCTTTGCCGCTTTGTTGGCCTCCTCCATGTTCCCGGCGATAGCCCCGGTATCCTGGGCGATACTTCCAGCCCCTACCGCTACCCCGCTTCCTCCGCCCAACAGGGCCGACAGAAACCGGCTGGCCTCCTGAGCCGCCTCTGTCATCCGCTTCACAATCATATTCAGCATCTGGATCAGCGGCGTTAAAACCTGGATCAGTCCGCTCCCCAGGATGGCCAAAAGCTCCTTGAACCGCTCAGACAGTACCCTGGTCTGGTTGGCCCAGGATCCGGAGGTCTTCTCAAAATCCCCGGCCGCCAGGCTGGTCTGGTCCATAACATACTGATACCGCAGCATAACCTGCTCGGCCTGGGTCATGGCGTCGGTGGTCTTACCGAATCCATTGGCCAGGGCATAGGCGTCCAGGTTGGTCTGGGTCATGACTGCCCCGATCTGCTTCAGGCTTTCGGTCTCCCCGGTCCAGATGGATTTCAGCATGGTATCCGCCTGGGCCTGGGTGGTGTTGAAAAAGGAGGCAATATCCCCTGTTCGTTCCGCCACCGCCATGGCCATATCGGCGGCCTGACGCCCTGCCAAACCCATCCCCTTGGACATGGCCATATAGGTGGAGGCGGTCCGCTTGGCCGACAGCTCCGACAGGCCGAATTTGTCCACCGTGGTCTTGGCCCAGGCGTTTACCTCATCGGTCATATCGCCGAAAGAGGTGGATACCACGTTTTCCACTTCCTGCAGGTCGGAGGCCATAGCCACCGCTTCCCTGCCAAAATTTACAATGGTTCGGACGGAAAAGGCGGTCAAAACCGCCTTGCCCATAGCCTTCAGGGAACCGCTGACCCTGCCGGTGGAGGCGGATATCTGTTTTTCCATCCCCTGTACCTGCTGCTGAACCCCTTGAAATTGACCCTTTACCTTTTCCAGCTCCTGCCGCAAACCCGCCGCCTGAGCCGATATAATGACATTCAGTTGGTCAATGGTCATCCCTTTCCCTCCTTCCTCCTTTGGTTGTGCCGGGCGGCGTAGTCCATCAGCCGTTCCTTGGCGATCCGCCAGTCCTGCCGCCTTTCCACCGCCTCAAACATCCCCGGATAGGCGTCCTGGATAGGCGGGTACTTCCCACCGAACAGTCGGGACACAGAGGCTCCTATCAGCTCCGCCAGCCGATAATCCCATGCCGCCCGCTCCCTGGCATGTACCCGTTCCAGGCGGTTGTGGCTTTCTATGGCCCGGGTCAGCTCCCCCAGGGTCATCTCCCAAAATTCCCGCTCCGGGATGCCTATATCCAGAGCGGTTGCCAGCGCCTCCCGGCACAGATCCTCAAAAGTGGACGGGGACGGCCTTATGCCGTCCCCGCTTGTCCGTTTTTTTCGGCGTCTCCCGGTTCCCGGCCAACCAGGCCGGATACCTGGAATACCTCCAGCAGTACCGGGATCAGGTCGGTCATGACATGGCCCTCCTCGAACCACTGATCCAGCATCTCAAAGGCTTCCCCCTCGGTAATCCCATGATGAAGGGGCTGCAGGGAGGCGTGAAGAGTGGACGCCATCGCCGACAGGGTTGGCAGATGCCCTCCCGCCGCATCCAGAAACACCTCCACCGGGTTGCGCCCCAGCTTCTTCTCCAGTTCCACCGTGGCTCTTGTGGTCAGACGCAGGTGGTATTCCTTCTCCCCCACTGTCCAGTTGGTGTACAGCATAGCCTTTCCTCCTTAACCGCCGTCCGTTGGGTTGGTTACCTCGATGTCGCTGTTCAAAGCGATATTGAGGGTAAATGTCAGCGCCGCGTTCACGCCCGATCCTGTCAGGGTCACGCTGACAAACCCCGAAAAGGTGAATTTCGTGCCGTCCGGCAGGGATACCTGGAACTTGGTAGGCTCCGTCTTGCCCTCCATGGCTTTCAGAACCCGATAAGACGAGGCAGCCTCGCTGTTATCGTACAAAAAGGTAAAGGCCAGATCACCGTAATCCTTCACCCCATCAATATATTTCCGTACCGGATCCGCTAGGGTCGTTACATCCACCTTTTCAGAGGTCGCCCCCAGATCCGGAATCTCCATCAGCAGCGGCAGATCGGTGTAGGAACTGCCCGCACCGGTGGAATCGTACCCCAGCGTGATGTCTTTGCTCAAAAGTCCAGCCATACGTATTGGCTCCTTTCATTGCATAAATTCGAAAGGGCGGGTTGTCAGCCCGCCCTACCATGTTTTATTGTCCCGGCCTGTAGCCTCACAGGTCAGGATTTTACAGTACCTCCCATTGGCCGACAGCTCTCCGCCGCCAGTCATCCGCCATCCCATGGAACGCAGGATGGTCTCCGTCCGGTCGGCATACTCCGCCAGTTCCTGTCGGCTGGATGCCCATACCCGGATCCTGATTTGAATGGCGCTGTATTGCAGTCGGTTCACCGCCGCCATGTCCCGCCTGTCTGTCTCCAACCAGGTGATACAGGGAATGGGCGTGCCTGATGCCTCCACAGGCTCGGCGTAGGTTGGCAGGATGGCCTTTAATCCGGATACCAGTCCCGGCGCATAATCCCCCATGCCGTCAGCCCGTCATGTCTTTTTTCACGCCCTCGGCGATCAGCCGCCGTACAGCGTCCTCGTTGTCCCGCAGGGCGGGCTGGAGATAGGGCTGGGGTTCCTGGCCGCTGGTGGTGTGCCAGTTGCCTTTGGCGTCCTGATACTTCCAGGGGACGTCCTTCCGCCCGTCTCCGTTGGCCGCAAACAGGCCGGTTCCCAGCTCCACATAGGGGGCATACTCCACGTTGGTCCCCACCACGCCGACCGGCGGATCCGACGGCCCCGGCGTCTCGCTGGTGATGGACTGCTGCAGCTCCCCGGTATCCACCGGGCAGTTACCCACAGCGGCAGCCTCCACAACCCGGCAGGCCTTACCGATGCCTTGGCGTAGACCCGCCCCCTTTTGCATCCGGTCCAGCCGGGCCAGCAGCCGGTCTAACCCTTCAATCTTCACGGCCTGTCCCCCAATCGGTCAGCAGCAGCCGGGTCATCCGTCCGGGAAGCACCATGGTAACCTTTTTCAGACCCTCCCCGGTCCTGATAAGATGCCGGTCTGTGATGTCTCGCCGCCAGGTCATAGCCACCAGAGTGGCCTCGCTGTAATAGGCGTTATCAGTCAGCCGTCGGTCGTTGACGTAAACAGCCGCCCGGATAGTTCCGGACGGCTGTACCGTTCCACGCTGGCCGTATTCGTCCGCATCTTCGGACAGGCTATACAGGGGATAGTCCCGCATATCCGATTCGATCATCCTATCACCCCTATCCGGCGATACCGGCGCAGTACAGCCAGAATCTCTGCGGGCCACCCGTCCAGGTAGCTTTCGGACACGCCGGAAAACCCCTGGGAGGCTACCCCCTCACTCCCAGCACGGTTAACCATCACCAGCGCCATACGGGGAATAATGGGCTGGAGGACAGCCGGAAGCGTTTCCCGCCGGGTATAGGCCAGCGCCTCCGTCTCCGCCTCGTCCAGCACCAGGGTCAGGTATTCATCCGTATACCCCGCCCCACGCTCCCCCAGCAGGGTTTTCAGCGTTTCCAGCATGGTGTCCATAGCCGCCCTCCTTACGCCGCGGCCTCGGTGATCTTCACCGATTTGGTCTCATCCACCAGGGTCACCAGGCCATGGCGCTCATATACCACCGTATTGTCCTTGGTCTCGATGTCCCGGTCCTGCTCCACCGTACCCTCCTTTTTTACCAGGAAATGCACCGCCTCCCGGTTGGTAACGTAGATGGTCTTGGCCGGAACCAGCTTTGAAAATAGGCAGGGCAGACCGCAGATGGTGCCAAACTGGCCGGTATACAGGATCTCCCCCTGCCTGGATGCCTTGTAGTCGGGGTCCTTGCGGATAACCGCCCGCATGTCGTTGCCCATGAGAATGAACATGCCATCCTCCACCTCCTGGTCCAGGGTCGCCAGGGCGTCCACAATGGTGTCGTAGGTTGGACTGCTCCCTTTAGCGTAGGTGTGGGAGTTGGAAATCTTCGCCAGCTCGGCAAAATACTCCTCCTTGATCTCGTTGGCCATCAGAGTGGCGGCTCCCGCAGAGGCCACATCTACCACCATGGGATCCTGCATGACATCCATGTCGTTGTAGTCGTAAGTCTGCTGATACCGGTTCACTGTGTACTCCACCGGTGTAAAGGTCACGGTTCCCCGGGTTGTGTTTTTCGCCGCCTTTGCCAGCTTCTCCACCTTGCCGGTGTAGGTGTACTTATTGACCACCTTTTTCAGTCCGGCGGCGGTGGTCAGGCTGTAGTCCATGGTCATTAGAGACCGGACCTCCAGCTTGGTATTCACCAGGTCGGTAATTTTGTTTTCCAAAACCTTGTTCTCATACAAGGTGTGGGTGGTTGCCATATGGGTCACTCCTTCTTATTGTCCTGTCAGCTGTTTATACAGCTCTGGGTTGTTGGTGTACAGCTCCTGCTGCTGCGCCAGGGTCATGCGGCCAAATGCCGCCTTGTCAATGGCCTGATCTGGGGGGAGGTTCCGCCGTGGGGTTGTCCCTGCCAGCCGCTTTTCTACCTCCGCCTTGACCGATGCCTTGAACTCCTTTTCCAGAGCGTTGATGTTGTCCATCATGGTCTGGGCGTCGGCGGCTACCACAAATTTTACCAGGCCTGTCCGGATTCCCTTTTCCGCCAGAATCTTGGTAGCCTCCGCGGTGTTTTCCGCCACCGCCAGCCGTTCTTCCCGCTCCGCCAGTTCCCGCTCCTTCTGCTCCAGCTGGTATTGCACCTTCTGCTCCGCACTCATGGCCGCCAGCTTCTCCGCCTCCTTGACGGCGGCTTCCTTCTGCCGCTTGGCCCGCTGCATGGCCTCGTTGACCCGCCGGTCCGCTTCCTGCTGCAGCAGCTGCTCCACCTCCTCACGGGTATAGGTGGTTTTCTCCTCCTGGGTTTCGGTCGGTTCCGCCGCTGGGACGGCCCCTGCTTTGTTTTCCTCCATGTCCTGCTCCTTTCCATGCGGTTGCGGCGCTTGGCCGCCCCCGTGTGACCGCGTTGTGCCGCTGGGACACCCCGCAAAAATGGGTATAAAAAAGCACCGGCAGCGGCGTCCCGCTCCGATGCTCCTTTATTGAGTTGGATTATTTTACAACATCCGGGATCTCCTTGCCCGTGCGCAGGCATTCCCGGATATATCCCACGAATTCCTCGTAAGTCATGGCCTTGTAGAGGATTTCCTCGTATTCGTCTGGGTAGGAGTTTGGAAACATCTCCTTGTACTGGTCATACAGTCGACTGAGCTCGTCCGTCCATGTTCCTTCCCACATCTATATCAGCTCCTTTAAGGCCATTGTAGCACATTCATAGAACCGGGGAAAGAGGGTTTGCAGCAGCCGCAGCACATCCGGGTTGTTTTCATACAGCATCCGCCCGAACTGCGCCCAGGCTTCCCGGGATAGGCTGTATTTGCTCCGCTTCCAGTAATCCGCGTTGTGATGATAACCGAGATTCAGTTTGTCCTCGGTCAGCCCGCTAAAAATATCGGAAATGCCGCGATACTCTTCTTTGAACATCCACTTTCCCTTTTTTGACTGCTTCCATATATCGGGATACTGCTCCATGAGATGGCCAAGCAGGTTGCCGCCGCTTTCCCCATTGATCCGCCGGAAATCCCGGTATAAGGCCTTTTGCAATTCTCCTGCCTTGGAAATGCCGTTTTTATCGTCCAAACGGTGGAACAATTCATGGGCCAGAGTGGATGGTTCGGCCTGGGCGTTTAGCTCCACCACATCCACGCTCCGGATGTATTGGGAGTTTTTCCCGTCGGTAAGATGAATTTCCACCTGCGGCAGAATGGCGGAAAGCGCTTGTTCAGCGTTTGGTTCGGCATTTTTCAGCCCGTTCAGGAAAGGGGCGCGAATGCTGTTGGGAAGGGTTTCAAACCTCTGTACCGGCCCGCCGAAGACGGCTTCCTTGACTTTGCGCCGCAGCCGGTCGGCGATATCCCCCTCATACTGCGTCGGTCCCTTCAGTCGCGTATTTTGGCCCGGCCGTTCCCGATCCGTCTCCGCTCCGCGGATTACCGGCTGGACCTGGGTTCCGTCATCAAATGTTACCAACGCCACCGCCCGTCCCCGACAATTGGGGTGAATAGGTGGAAAGTTTACCCCGGCCCGGCGCTCCGACAGAAGAAAGGTCTTTCCGTTGAGCCGCCCGCATTCGTCACAGGTTCGCCCGTCAGTGGCATTGACAAACCGATACCGGTCATATCCTTCCCGCTCCAGAGCGGCGGCCTCCGCCTCGGCCCGGACATGGGTGGTCTCGGTCCGGGCAATCCGTGACGCCTCCCGGTAGCCCACCCCGAAATCCCGCATCATGGTTTTGGTCAGCTGATCGGTTTTCACTCCCCGGACCACCGAATCCACCAGCCCCTTTTCCAGCCGCTGCTGGAGGGCGGTTTTGTTTTTCCAGATCCTGTCGCTCCAGTTCTGCCCATCGGCGCACCATATCCGGTTGGCGATAGCCTCCGCCTCCTCCCGGGGCAGCACCGCCCAAGGGGAATTCCTGGCCGCGTCCGGAAGGCCGGATACGGTGCTTTGATCCACCTTCTCCGCCAACTGCCGCAGCCGGTCATCCATGACCTCGATCTCCCGGCTTCCCAGTTCCCGGAGACGATTATGGATCTTGGTCTGCAGATGGTACATCCGGTCCAGTCGATACAGATCATTAGGCTTCACCGGCTGGTCACCTGCCTCCGCCACCAGCTTGTTGTACAACCCCTCCGCCTCTCTGGTGATGTCCGCAGAGGCCGCACGGTAATATTGCCGCATCCGGCTTTCAATTTCCTCCGCCGTTTTGTCCCCGATCCGCTGGTTTTGACGGGATAACCGGTCGGCCCAGTATTCAGCGCTCCCCTTGCCTGTTCTCGCCATCGCCGTCCTCGCTCTCTGCGGCAGGATTCCCGAAACCATACAGCTCCAGGCTTTCGGCCTTCTGCGCCTGCACCGCCTCCAGCTCCCCATCCACGTCGCTGACAAACGGAATCTGGGACAGGAGCGTCTTGTCGCTGACCAGCCCACGCAGGGTATTGACCATGTTCGCCGCCTCCACGTCGTTCACCGGCAGGTTCCGGTCAATGATAATTTCCATATCCCGCCACAGGGCCTCGCTCCCCTTGAGATTCACAATGGCGCAGATCAGCTCGATCCGCTTCTGCAGGGCCTTGGTCAGGTTCGCGGCAATGGCTGAGGCGGCGTTCTCAAACCCCAGCAGCCGGAAACGCAGGGCAATACCCGAGGATACCCCAAAGGATTCCTGAGAAAAATCCGGGCTGTTGGCCAGTTTGTGGATGGTGTCGTTTAGGTTTTGAAGCAGGTTCTGGATTTGTGTGTCGGAGATGTTCTTGGTCAGATAGGCGGCGGAAGCGTTTTCCGCCGGGAGAAGCAATACTCGTCTCTCCTTCATGGCGGCGATATCCTCCTGCTCCGCGTCCACCCCCTGCAATACCAGGTAGGCGTCGCAAAACGCCTCGAAATCGTCCACCTCACCCGACAGCAGGGTGTTGTAGGCGTCCTGGAGACCCATCACCTTATAGAAAATCGGCAGATCATCCGCGTTCAGCGAGAATACCACCACCGGCACCTGTCCCCAGCCGTGTGGCTCTGAACCTAATGGCTCCATAACCGTCCCAGCGGTATCGCTCCGGTAGTGGTCTATGGTTCCGCCCGTGTATACGTCCACCAGGATTCCGGATGCCTCGTCCAGAGTGTCCTCCCGATAGAAACGGATAAAATACAGCAATTCCCGCTCGATGGTGTTGTCGTACACCGGGATGCCGTCCAGAGCGGTCAGCTCCTCAAACCGCTCCATGCCGTCCTCGTCCATATAGTGCAGCTCATAGGCCTTTCCATAGGCCAGACCCATCCGCAGCAGCTCGCTGTCCTTTGTCCGCACGTCGTTGTAGTTCAGAACCTCCTGCACCTCGTCCATAGCGCTCTGGCTCTTGTAGGTAACCGGCAGCCCCGTCAGATAGCCGCTGTAGTTGCCCACAATGTTGTCGCAGTAGTTGGTTACAATCCGGTTGCAGGGCTTGCTGGAATCGCTGTAACGCTTCAGCAGAATGTCCTGCTTCCCCATGTAATAGTCCCCATACCGTTGAAGGCGGGGACGTTCCTCCGTCATCCAGCGGCTCATGATCGTGGACAGCAGTTCCGGGGTCATGGCCCGTTCCTTGTCAATGCAGATGGGCATGGTATTCCTCCTTCAGTTTACGTTCCGTCCGGTCTCCTTTCATGAGACCGGGTAAATGGGCCTAAAGCCCCAAAAGAGACTTGGACATGGTTTGCATCCGCCGTTCCCCGGTGACGCTCTGCAGCCCGTACCGCATGGCGTCCAAGCAATGGTTGAAAGTGTCCTCCGGCTCGTTAAGGTATTCCCCGGTCTTTTTGTCCTTGCGCCAGGTGTAATTCTCGGTTTCCTCAATCGTATGCGTGCACCGCTCGTCCACAATCAGCCGGCTTTGACCGATCCACTGTACCCCATGGGTTACGCTGTCCGGACCCTTCCGGGACGGGCGCACCCGGCGCAGCCCCGCCCGCTTCAGCTCCTCGATGCTCTTGGGTTCGGCGCTGTCCGCTATGATAATCTCCTTTGACAGGCCCAGGGTGCGGATGGTGGCGGCAATCTCGTCATTGAGCATCCCGGTTTTCACATATTCCCCCGTGACGTAGATCACCCGCTCCCGGTCATCGTAATACCCCCATACAATGGCGGATGGGTCATTGACATAGCCGAAGTCCAATCCTACCCAGAATTTCAGCCCTTCCGTCTCCTCGGGGGCAATCAGCCGCTTCTCTGCGTGAGGGTACACCAGCTTGTCCAGGGTGGCGAATTCTCCCAGGGCATAAATGCGATAATAGGCGGGATTCCGGGAGGCCAGCTCCTCCAGTGTGGCGCCGTATTCCACAGGCAGAAACCGGTTGTCCTTGTAGGTGGTCTGGATAATCCGTACACCATCCGGCGGCTCTTTGGCGAAAAAATACCCATATACCCAAAGCGTAATGTCGTTAGCGAAGTTTTACGCAAACCGAGTGGGATAACAGAAAATACAGCATAGTTAAGATAGCTATGCTGTATTTTTTATGCTTAAAACAACAAATTTCGCAACTTTTTCAAAACC
>CALWMQ010000190.1 GCA_944382025.1 uncultured Clostridia bacterium
CAGGCAATCCTTGTCTGAACAGGAGTCGTACACCCGGCCGGCATCCACGCACACAGCTTCTTTACAGGCAGCGTCATGGATATACTTGTTATCAGCCATATAGAATCCTCCTATGTTGTGATAGGGGCAGCCATCCGTTGGATGGGAAACCCTTCACTGACAGCATATGATTCCCACCGGAAACGGTGACAATTCGGAGAAAAAAGCCCCGGAACCGGACAACCGGACAGTATATGCCGTAGACAGGGCCTTCCTGCTGAAATCAAACCTTCCAGCCAACCAGTGCCCCTGGACAGGCTTTCCGGCTGCTCAGTCCCGGCAGGCCGGCCCCATAATAGGACCTTCACCCATCCCGCCAAACCTTTCACAACATAGTCAAAACCGGCATCCTCAAGAGCGTTCAGGGCTCAAAAGGATGCCGGTTTTCCACTTGCCGTTCGTTTTCCTATACCATACTGCCGCCCATGTCCACAGTGCGGCAGCCATTTGGATTATTCCTCCGTCTTAGGCTTCAGCTTCGCAAAATTAGCCATAATTTTTTTCAGGCCCGCTTTATCAAACTCCACCGTCAGCAGGGTATCGTTACCCATAGGGGAAGCGGCGGTAATCTTGCCGTTTCCAAAGGTTTTATGCACTACCATATCCCCTACCTTCCACCGGCAGGCTCCTACGGCTCCATCCGCCCCTGATGGCTTACTGCCGCCAATCCCGATACCGCCGCCTTTCCGGTCCGCGGATACGGCTGGCCGGACGGGGGACCCGGAAGAGAGCGGGGTACTGGTATTGCCGGTACGATTCCAGGCCGAACGAGTTTCCGACGCGGGAGAACGGCTTCCCCAGTCTCCAGACGAACCGGGCCATTTCCCCTTCTCCCCCCAAGAAGAACCGCTGTAAGCCCTGGTCTCGGCATAACCCCCGCCCCAGGAGCTGCTCATGGTACTCCGGTCATGCTCCTCCAGGAGTTCCGGAGGAATATCATTCAAAAACCGGGAAGGACGGTTCCGGGTAGTCGACCCGTACAGGGTACGGCTCTTGGCACTAATGATGAACAGTTCCTCCTTCGCCCGGGTAATGGCGACATAACAAAGGCGGCGATCCTCTTCCATTTCCTCCGGGGCAAATAAGCTTTGCATCCCGGGGAAGATACCGTCCTCAAAGCCGGGAAGGAAAACAACCGGGAATTCCAAGCCCTTAGCGGCGTGCATGGTCATCAGCACCACGGCGTCAGCTTCCGCGTCGTAGTTATCCACATCGGTCATCAGCGCGTTTTCCTCCAGGAAACCAGACAGGTCTGGGAAATCCTCACTGCTGTTCTGCTCGTAGTTCAGGATAGAGGAGGCCAGCTCGTTCAGGTTATCTACCCGGGTGGCACCTTCCTCCCCCGCCGCCTCCCACATGGCTTTGTATCCTGTATCCTCCAGCATGGTCATATACAGCAGATGCACCGAAATTTCCGGATCACTGTTCATTTCCCGAAGGCGCTCCATCATCTCCACAAACGCCTTCAGCTTCCCTGAGGCACGGCTGATGGACGGATACTCATCCGCGTGGGCCAGCACCTCATACAGAGGGATTCCCAAGCCGTCAGCGATCTCGGCCGCCTTGTCCAGAGTAGCGTCCCCGATCCCCCGCTTCGGCTCGTTAATAATCCGCCACAGGCTGACGCTGTCCCCGGGATTGTTGATCACCCGCAGATAGGCCGTAGCGTCCCGGACTTCCTTGGTATCATTGAACCGGTGGCCCCCGATAATCCGGTATGGGACACCGCTTTTGACCAGGGATCGCTCAATAGCGTTGGACTGGGCGTTGGCCCGGTACAGCACGGCAAAATCCCCGTAGGACCGGCCTTCCGCCTTTTGATCCAGGATCGTATCGGCGATCAGCCGCCCCTCAGCGTCCTCGTTGTCCTCACAGTAGTACCGGAGCCGTTCCCCTTCCGGGTTACTGGTCCACAGGGTTTTGCCTTTGCGGTTCTGGTTCTTGGCGATTACCGCGTTGGCGGCGTTCAGGATGTTCTGGGTGGAACGGTAATTTTGTTCCAGGCGGATCACCGCGCATCCGGTAAACTCATCCTCAAAGCTGAGGATATTCTCAATCGTAGCGCCACGGAATTTATAGATGCTCTGGTCATCGTCCCCGACTACGCACAGATTGCCGCTGCCAGCCGCCAGCATGGAAATAAACCGGTACTGGGCATGGTTGGTGTCCTGATATTCGTCCACCATCAGGTATTTGTACCGGCGCTGATATTTTTCCAATATCTCCGGGTTTTCCTGAAACAAGGCTACAGTACGGCTCAGCAGGTCGTCGAAATCCATGGCATCCGCTTCCTTGAGCCGCTTCTGGTATAAGGTATAGCATTCCGCGATTTTTTTCTTCCGGAAATCGCCGCCGGCAGTCTGGGCAAACTCCCCTGGAGACAGCAGCTGGTCCTTCGCCCGGCCGATCTCGTTGAGGATAGCCTTATGCCCCAGGGTTTTCTCATCGATGTTCAGGGCCTTCATGCATTCCTTCATCAGGCGGCGGCTATCATCGGTATCGTATATGGTAAAATGGGAAGAATACCCTAAAGCCTCCCCATCCCGCCGGAGAATCCTGGCGCACAAGGAATGGAAGGTACTGGCCATTACCTCGTTCCCATCCTCACCCAGCATCTTCACCAGCCGTTCTTTTAATTCCCCAGCCGCCTTATTAGTAAATGTGATTGCCAGAATGCGCCAAGCGGGACAGGGGTCTACCGCCAGCAGGGAAACTATCCGGGCATCCGTCTCCCTAGCCCCCGCCGCGCAGTCCCGCAAAATGGCCATATCCTCCTCCGACAAGTCAAAAGGCATTTCCCGGCTGTCATAAGCCCGGCCATATTTTACCAGATTGGCGATACGGTTAACCAGCACCGTTGTTTTACCGCTTCCTGCCCCCGCCAGGATCAGCAGCGGGCCGTCCGTATGGAAGACCGCCTGGCGCTGCATATCGTTCATCCGGGAAAATTCCCGCTCCATAATCCGGCGGCGCAGGGTGTAATATTCTTGGATGGAAGCCTGCATAATGGACCTGCCTTTCTGTGTTTCAGAGAAAATACTCGTTTTAGCGGCTTCTGACAATGAGTCAGCCCTTTTTAGATAGGGCTCCGCATCTGATAGGTACACCAATACAGCAGCACCGTCCCCAAAGGATTCCGCCGAAAAATCGGCGAAACCTCAGCCTGTGGCTGTAACAGACTGCCTGCTTGGACAAAGGCCCCCCGTCATATATACCGTGAACTCTCTCGTGCGTTCAAATGGCATGGGGATTGCCCTGCCGGAAGGCGAAAAAAGGGGCACGGCGAACCGTGCCCCTTTGGAAAATCAACCAGATCAGCCGAACAGGGACAGCAGGATACCTGCCGCCACGGCAGAACCGATAACGCCAGCCACATTGGGCCCCATAGCGTGCATCAGCAGGAAGTTGCCGGGATTCTCCTGTTGGCCCACTTTCTGAGATACGCGGGCTGCCATAGGCACGGCGGATACACCCGCGGAGCCGATCAAGGGGTTTACCTTACCCTTGGTAGCTATGTACAGCAGCTTACCGAACAGCACACCGCCAGCCGTGCCGACACAGAAGGCAATCAGGCCCAAAGCAATAATCAGCAAGGTGGTCGGCTGCAGGAAGGTGTTGGCATTGGCAGTAGCGCCCACTGTAACCCCCAGGAGAATAGTAATAATATTCATTAACTCGTTCTGGGCGGTCTTGGACAACCGGTCTACCACACCGCTTTCCCGGAACAGGTTTCCCATCATCAGCATACCGATCAGCGGCGCAGCGCTGGGCAGAAGCAGTACGCAGATGGCGGTAACAAAAATGGGGAACAGGATCTTCTCGGTTTTGGAAACCGGACGGAGCTGTTTCATCACCACCGACCGCTCTTTT
>CALWMQ010000191.1 GCA_944382025.1 uncultured Clostridia bacterium
TGTTCCCGAACGGTGGTCAGGTGCTTGGAAAAGGTGAGGATAAAAATGATTTTCATCAACTCCGAGGGCTGGAAAAGGAACGAGCGGGAACCCAAGGAAATTTCCAGCCAGTTCTGATCGTCGGTGCCGGGGACACTGTACCCCAGGGAAGTGAAGGTCAGTCCCATAAGAACCACCGCTCCTCCGGCCAGTACAGGCCAGATCAGGGCAATATTTTCATAATCGATGCGGGAAAGGGCCAAGGCGGCGGCAATCCCCGCGACAATGCAAACCAGCTGCGTCAGGCAGTCTTTCCAGGTTCCCCCGGAAGACACGGTGGCGGAATACACCAATACCAGCCCGTACCCAGCGGCCACTACGCAGGACAAAAGCAGCAGCAAGTCGGTCTGCCGGATAAACCGTCCCGTGGACCGGAGTATTTTTCCCAAAATTTTCAAGGCGGCCTCCTATATATCAAAGAGATAAAAGCGGCTCAAAGGGTTGGAAGGAAAATCCAACATATAATAAGAGTATTATACCTGTTTTTCCCAGACTATTCAAGAATGGTCTTTTCACAAAGTAAAAGATATGGTATACTTTCGGATAAAGGATTTATGAAGATTTTGTCCGGGGAGGGACTGGCAGTGCAATGGACAACCCATTCGGCAGCGGAGACCGAAGCGGCGGGAGCTGATCTGGTCCGGACCCTGGGACCGGGAACCGTGGTCGCTATGTTCGGGGGCCTGGGGATGGGGAAAACCGCCTTTGTCCGGGGGATGGCCTTGGGGTTGGGACTGACGGCGGAGGTATCCAGTCCTACCTTCGATCTGGTTCACGAATATGGAGGGGATCCTCCCTTCGTCCACTTCGATATGTACCGGGTAGGAGGATGGGAGGATCTGTATTCTACCGGATTTTTCGATTATCTGGATCAGGGCGCTATCCTGGCGGTGGAATGGAGCGAAAATATGGAAGCAGCCCTGCCGGAGGATGCGGTACGGGTCGTGTTCCAGCGTACCGGCGACAATGACCGGGTGATCACTGTGCTGGAACCCGGCGAAACCATACAGGAAGACGGTGGAGATATTCATGTCTGATTTAACCTCCTATACCATTTTGGCGCTGGATTCATCAGCGGGCCCGGCGTCATGCGCTGTACTGCGCCGCCACGCTGACGGGAACCGCCAGATTTTGGCATCATCCTTTATAAATATGCGCCTTACCCATAGTCAGACCTTGCTTCCTATGGTAGGGGATACGCTGAAAAACGCGGGGATGACGATAGAGGATGTGGATATTCTGGGCGTCTCCGTGGGCCCCGGTTCCTTTACCGGGATACGGATCGGTGTAGCGGCCATAAAGGGCTTGGCGTTCCCCCGCAATATCCCTTGCGCGGGAGTGTCTACCCTGGCCGCTATGGCTCGTAATGCCCAAGACCTTCCGTTTTCCGGCTTGGTTCTAGGTGCTATGGACGCGCGCTGTCAACAGGTGTATACCGCCCTTTTTCAGTGCCAGGACGGGCATCTCACCCGTTTGGCCCCGGATGAGGCCCTTGTGCTGGATCAACTGGCTGACCGGTTAAAAAATCAGGAGGATTTTGCCGGAAAATCTATTTTAGTGGTTGGAGACGGGGCGCAGTTGTGCTATAATACCTTAAAAGGAGCGGTTCCCGGCCTGCGCCTTATGCCGGAATCCCTGCGTTATCAGCAGGGGATCGGGGTAGCTTTGGAGGCGGCCAGTCTGGCCGATTCCGGCAGCCTGGTTCCGGCGGAACGGCTGCTGCCGGTTTACCTGCGCCTGCCTCAGGCGGAGCGGGAGCTCAAGCGCCGACGGGAAACGGAAAACCATAAGCCAGGAATTGAATAATTGGAGGTTTGTGTCATGTCTAACAAAGCGTTTATCGCCGATCATCCGCTGATCCAGCACAAGGTTACCCTGCTGCGGGACAAAAACACCGGATCTAAAGAATTCCGGGAACTGATCCAGGAAATTACCGAGCTGATGTGCTATGAGGCTACCCGGGATCTGCCCATGTGCGAGGTAGAGGTGGAAACCCCCATTACCATCACCAAATCCAAGGTGATTGCTGGACGCAAGCTGGCCTTTGTTCCCATTCTGCGCGCCGGCCTGGGAATGGTGGAAGGCGCCATTGAACTGGTACCCGCCGCCCGTGTGGGTCATATCGGCCTGTACCGGGATCCCGAGACCTTGAAGCCGGTGGAATATTATTGCAAACTGCCCGGGGATATCGGCGAGCGGGATGTGATTGTCCTGGATCCTATGCTGGCGACCGGCGGTTCCGCGGTGGACGCTATTTCCCAAATTAAGAAGCGGGGCCCCAAATCTATTAAATTCATGTGCATTATCGCCGCTCCGGAAGGGCTCAAGGTATTGGAGGAGGCCCATCCCGATGTACAGGTGTACTGTGCCGCGCTGGACGAGCACCTGAATGACCATGGCTATATTGTTCCCGGTCTGGGAGACGCGGGAGACCGGATTTTCGGAACGAAATAACAAAAACCAGTGAAGATGCCCCCAGCGGGATTGAACCGCCGGGGGCATTTGCAATATCAAAAAGCTTCCTATTTCATATAAAGCTTTCGCCCGCCTTTTACAAAAGACCTGGGAACGCCCGCAGGACGGGGAAGAGAAAGCTGGGGTGGTGCCACAGCCAAAACCGACAGCCGCAAGCACAGCGCAGGTGGGTTTTGGACACCGCAGGGGGAACCGATAGCCGAGAGGCAAAGCTCCCGCCGTCTTCTGCGGATGACGAAACGTTCCCCCAACACAGTGTAGGCATCCGGGGAGAAGATGCCGCTTACCGCTGATCGCGGCCGGTGCTCCGACGGGATGCCTTCGGGGCCCCATGTAGCGTTCTTTACAGATGAAAACTATAGCGTCCTCCCCAATACTCTTGCGCATTTTCCTTATTATATGATATACTTGAATAAAATTAATGGTAGATGGGAGGCGATGATGTTGAAAAAGTTCATATCCGTGGTCATGGTACTGGGAATTTTATTCTGCCTGGCTGGCTGTGCCGCGGGGCAAAACACAGGTTCAACCCAGAAAGGGGAGACGGTGGGGGAAATGGCCCCCCAGGAAGACACAGATGCCGGTTTGCCTGATGAAAGCCTTAACCTGGATAACGAGGCGCTTGAGAACCGTAAGCTGATCAAGGACGTAAGCTTGGAAATACAGACAAAAACCTACGACGGGTTTATGGATAACCTGGAATCCGCCTTAGCGGAGCAGGGAGGATATGTACAGCAATCGGACATGCGCGGGGGTACTGGGGAAAAATCCCGCCGGTCAGCGACCATTGTGGTGCGGATACCGGCAGATAAACTGGCAGCTTTTTTGGATGGCGTTTCCTCCCAAGGAGTGATTACTTCCCAATCGGAGACGGTGAAGGATGTCACCATGGAGTATGTGGATACGGAAAGCCGTCTGGAGGCGCTGCGGAGTGAGCAGACAGCCCTGCTGGCTTTGCTGGAAAAAGCGGGTTCCCTGCAGGACATCCTGACGGTGCAGGATAGGCTGACGGAAGTACGCGGGGAAATCGAATCCTATGAGGCAAGGCTGCGTACTATGGAAACCCTGGTTGCCAACAGTACTGTGACACTCCGGGTTTACGAGGTGGAAAAAGAGCCGGAAGCGGAAGAAAAAGGCTTATGGCAGGAAATCAGCCACGGTTTTATGAACAGCCTCAGTTCCATGGGACAGGGACTGCGGACGATTTTTGTTTGGTTTATGTCAGCGCTTCCCTATTTGCTGCTGCTGGCGGTTGTTGCGTGTGCTGTCCTGCTGATTGTGCGGCTGACTGTGCGCAGGACTTCCGGGAAACGGCCTAAATCCTTGTCCGGTACGCCCACGGTTCCGTTCTCCGACGCCAAAGGAAGGGCGGAAGGCCCGGAATCTCCTGAAAACCGGCAGCTATAACCATACGACTAGCCAAAGCCGCATGAATAATGCTTAATATCAAAATGCCCTGCCGGCTACATAGCCGGCAGGGCGTTTTCAAATGCACGAAACAGCCATGCTGAAAAAAACACCGCCTGTGAAGTTTTCGCCTGCCTTTTTCAAAAAGGCAACGTCTGGGAGTGTTCGTATGGCGGGAAATAGCGAACAGGAGTTGGCACCGCGATTGAAACCGGCAGCCGCACTTGTGGCTGCCGGTTTTTTGGGGACCGCAAGAGGAGGCGGGGCCGAGGGGCAGCGCCCCGTCGAGTTTTGCAGGAGCGCCGGGAATTCCCAATTGGTGTCTCTCCCATATCCATTTTGGCAGGCCGGATTATTTGTGATATTCATTAACCGACCGGCCAAGCTGGAATTGTGCGGTAATCCGTTCCATCCGGACATATTCCACTCCGGACAGGATACGTTCCAGCATAAAATCCACCGCTTTACGGCAGATTTCACCGCTGGGCTGCGAAATGCAGGAAAGCGTGGGACGGAAAACCTTATTTAAATCATAATTATCAAAGCAAATAATGGACAAATCTTCAGGGATCCGAACGCCTTCCTCGTTGATGGCAATAATGGAACCGATTGTCATAAAGTAAGAGCTGATCAGTACGGCACTGGGCCGTTTTTCCGTCGGGAATCGCAGCATATTTTTACAAGCCTGATAACCGCCATTTATATCATATTCTTCCTGAAAGATCAGGCTGTTTTCCAGTGGAATATGATAATCCTCCAGAGCGCGCAGATAACCTTTTTTGCGTTCCATGGCCGAAAAATATTTGGGGTTGCCAGTGATCAGGGCGATTTTCCGGTGCTTTTGGGCAATCAGCTGTTCTACAGCCCCGTAAGCGGCCGCCATATTGTCGGTGAAAATGAAATCCCCGTTCAGATTTTTGGCGAAGGTATCGATTACCACAATATTAGGGAAGTACTGGTTCATCACAGCCACCGCGGCCTCCGGGATATACCCCATCACGACGAAAAGCCCGTCAATATTCCGGTCGTACAGGAACTTCAGGCGTTCCTGCAGAACAGTGCTGTCACTTTTGGTTTCGCAAATAATGCAGCCATAATTTTTTTCTGCCAACAGATCGGATAATTGAGAAATAATCTGATTATAGAAGTTATTCGTAATATTCTCCACCAAAATGCCGATGGTCAGAGTAGAGGAATTCCGCAGGCTGCGGGCGTTCAGATTGGGGCGGTATCCCAATTCGTGAATAGCGGCGGAAATCTTCTGGGCGCTTTTTTTCCGTATAGGTTTCCCATTCAGGTATTTGGAAACCGTGGCAATAGACATTTCGCTGCGCCTGGCAACGTCCTTAATTGTAACAGCCAAAAGGAACAACCCCTTTATTTCATTCGCCTTTTCCTGCTTACACAGTGACCCCTGTGAACCGGGTTGAAAGGAAGCTTCAGACAATCCATTGGTATGAGGAAGCGGGAATCCCAGTGACAATCAGAGGGACGCGGTATGTTACCGCGTCCCTCCCGCACTTATAAAGAACCCGGCATATTTGAGAAAAGTGTACACAACAAAAAGAGCTTATTGGGAAGGTCATCTTTATGCCGATCAAGCCTAAAGACGTTGGAACACTTACATCTGGCTGTAAGTTACCGGGAAAGGGTGTATCACAAGGAGGATGAACGGGTAGTGGCGGAAATATCGTCAATGCCGGCGGTTACCGTTCCGTTGTGCATCACCACAACGCGCATGCAGTTGACGTTATCCAGACGGATTTCCCTGGTCCCTTGTTTATGGGCGTCTGCCAGCGGCAGATACAGATCGTTCCAGCCGCTTTGGGCCAGGTAATCGATCAGATTCCAGTAGAGTTCTTCCTCATCCACATGCCCGGCACTGGCAATTTCGATCATTCCGCCGGTAACCCTAGTGATATCGTCCACATACACCCGGAGATGCAGATAACCGTCATTATAGCCGGAAAGATCCAGCGGGGTGCTGAAGTCACGGGCGAAAACGATATCACCGGATTCCACAACAGTCTTGAGCCAGTCAGCCCCTGGGGTATATCCCCCGGTGGTTTCTAAGGTCATAGGGCTGCCGATCCAAAAATCGGTGCTTGTAATCGGGTCTATGGAGGTGGTTTCCGGCGTTGGGGTGGGGGGCGGTGTAACACCGCTGAAATTGGAAGCTCCCACGGCGCAGATACCGAACCAATCGTTTTCTACAAGAGGATTATCCACAAGGGTCAGCTCAATTGTATGAGGGCCAGCCTCGCTCATCCTCAGGGTATTATGCACGTTCATGTACCCAGTGCCTAAATGGGCCCAGTCGATCACCTGTGTCACTGTACCGTCTACCCGGATTTCCAGATTGCCAGACTGGGGGGTAAGGGTAAAGAACAGATAAAAGTATCCGCTGTCAATATGGAAGGTCAGGGTAGAACCAATACGTGAGGTTTGCCATCCCTCGGTACTTAACTCGAATATACGGGCGGAGTAATCAGCGGTCCATCCGTTCATGTTGACGGTGACGTTGTCATTATTCGTGAAGTTTTCAACTAACAGCGCGTCCGCGTAGCCGTTGGGGGTCACGCTGGAGGGAAGGCTGGGGTCCAGTGGGGCAGGTGTAATGTTTTGATCGAGGATTTCCTTCTGCATGTATTCCGTCAGTAATTGAGCCAGAAGCTTGTGCCCCGTATTGGTCATATGCACAAGATCGTCGGACCAGATATCCACGGCGCGAAGCCCCCGGATATCTGTGCTGAGAGCGAGCTGATGATAGGCAGAGAGAAAGCTGATCTGAGGCACTCCATAGGCGATATTCACAGGAGTTTGCTCCGCTTGCGTATTGGTTCCATCCTGGCGGCAAACGTTGGAATCAATGAGAGGGATGCCTTCGGCAAGCAGCTTGCAAACGATCCCCTCATAGGCCTCGCCGCTGTAGAGGAACCCGCCGTCATTGGTACATAAGTCAACGATGACAAGATCCGGGTGGTTGGAAAGCACGTCTTTTTCCAAACGGGTCACACCGAAAACGATCTCTGTGGACCCAATCCCCTTATTGACCAGTGTCACATTGTGGTTGTCTGGGTTTCCATCCAGGGCCTCCAGCCAGTCACGTACCAATGCCGCCCACTCATTTCCCGGGGTTGCGGCAGCTCCTGCCGTCATGGAATCCCCTAGGGTCACCAGGGTGACTGATTCACCATTTTCAGCCTTCCGCAGCACAGCGGCGATAGCGGCTTTATAGTCAGGGAACCGGTATGGAGTAAAGATCGGGTATACGCCTCTTCTACCGCCTTATTATAGGCCTCCATGTCGACAGAAGGACATTGGGGAGTGGCATAAATATCGTCCACACCGGTTTTGCCCGCGTCAGATAAACGTACAACAACACGGATACAGTTGACAGATGTTATGTCGAAGGGGTCAGTTCCCTCAAATACCCCCTCGCTAATGGGGAGGAGAACATTGTTCCATCCGCTTTTGGTAATGTAGGCGCGTAAGGGCCAGGAGATTTCACCATTGTCCACTGTTCCGGAGCTGGTAATCTCCACCATTCCACCGGCGAACTTACTAATATCGTCCACGTAAATCCACAGGCGTAGGCAGCCGTTCTCGTAGGCGCTCAAATCTTTGGAAGGAGCGAAATTCCGGAAGAAATAGGTATCCCCGGCCGCGCTGATGGAACCGCTGATCCAGTCGGCACCTTCCTGGTAGCCGCCGGTAGTTTCCAGCTGCAGGGAGGTTCCGCTCCAGACCACTTCCGTTGTGACACTGTCCAAGCAGAGATCACCTTGAGGGGCTTTTTGCGTGATGGATATATCATCGATTCCCACTACTGCTCCCCCACTTTGTATAGCTACCAGTCTTATACAGTTCAAATTGGATGGATCAAAAGGTCTGGTCCCCTGTTTCAGGGCGTTTTCCAGGGGCAGGTACAGGTCATTCCAGCCATTTTGAGTCAGATAATCTTTCAGATTCCAATAGAGTTCTTCCTCATCCACATACCCGGCGCTGGTGATTTCAACCATTCCCCCGGTAATCTTGGCAATATCATCCACATATACCCGAAGATGGAGATAACCGTCCATGTAATCGGAGATATTAAAGGGGCTGAAGCCACGGCAAAACACGATATCGCCGGACGCCACAGCGGCCTTGAGCCAGTCAGCGCCCTGGGTATATCCCCCGGTGGTTTCCAAGGTCATGGGGCTGCCAATCCATGGGTCTATCGCTTTCACCAGGTCCAAAACCAGATCGTCAAGCGCAGGGGGGATTTGGGGGGCTTCCATGGTCATATACAGGTTGTCGATGCCGGCCTTGGCGGTATCATTGGGAAGACCCACATACATCCGGATCAGATCCAAAGCAGTGGGGTCGAAAGGATCGGTTCCCACAGCGACAGCCTGGTCTATCGGCAGGTACAGTTCATTCCAGCCATCCTGGCGGGCGTACTCAAGGAGGTTCCATTTAATGGTTTGGTTAACCAAGGCGCCGCCGTTGCTGGAGAGCTCCAGCCAGCCCTGAGTAACCGCTTCGAGATCCTCCACATACACCCATACATGGAGATACCCATAGGAGGAGATATCGGTGGGAGAGAACCCGCGGCAGAAAACCGCGTCCCCGGCGTCGTTGCGGGTAGTGCTGAGCCAGTTGCCGTTATGTCCGCCGGAGGTTTCGACGGTAAATGTCCGGTCGCCGAACCAGGGACTGACTGCTTCTACCGGATCCAGGACCAGATCATCGGGCGTGGAAGGTTCCTCAGGACTTGTTTTGGTCATATACAGGTTGTCGATGCCGGCTTTGGCGGTATCATTGGGAAGACCCACATACATCCGGAGCAGATCCAAAGCAGTGGGGTCGAAAGGATCGGTTCCCACAGCGACAGCCTGGTCTATGGGCAGGTACAGTTCATTCCAGCCATCCTGGCGGGCGTAATCCAGAAGGTTCCATTTGATGGTTTGGTTGACCAAGGCGCCGCCGTTGCTGGAGAGCTCCAGCCAGCCCTGAGTAACCGCTTCGAGATCCTCCACATACATCCATACATGGAGATACCCATAGGAGGAGATATCGGTGGGAGAGAACCCGCGGCAGAAAACCGCGTCCCCGGCATCGTTACGGGTGGTGCTGAGCCAGTTGCCGTTATTCCCGCCGGAGGTTTCGATGGTAAATGTACGATCTCCGAACCAGGGACTGACTGCTTCTACCGGATCCAGAACCAGAGGCTGATTTTCATCTATGACGCCGTCAAAGTTAGAGGCTCCCACGGCGCAGATGCCAAACCAATCATTTTCCACCTGAGGATTATCCCTCAGGATCAGTGTTACTTGATGATGGCCGGCTCCGCCCAGGTGAAGCACATGCTGGACATTCATATATCCGGTACCAAGATAAGCCCAGTTGATAGTTTCTTTAACAACGCCGTCCACTTGGATTTCCAGGTCTCCGGATTGGGGTGTTAGGGCAAAGAACAGATAGAAATAACCGCCGTCCACGTCAAAGGTCAGGGAAGACCCTACTGTAGAGGTCTGCCATCCCTCGGTACTCAGCTGATAGATACGGGCGGAGTAATCTCCTGTCCATCCGTTCGCGCTCACCTGTACATGGTCGTTTTGGGTGAAGTTTTCTATCAGTACCGCGTCGTCAAACCCATTGCTGGTAACGCTTTCCGGAAGGGCAGTGTCCTGGGCATCAGGCTGGACATTCCGGTCAAGAATTTCCCGCTGCATATACCGGGTCAGCAGCTCTGCCAGCAGTTTGTGCCCGGCATCGGTAGGATGGACCTGATCGGAAGACCAGATATCAACCGCCCGCAGCCCCCGGATATCGGTGACCTGGGACAGCTCATAATAAGCGGAGCGGAAGCTGATCTGGGGTACGCCATAGGCTTGGTTGATGGGAATTTGGGTGTCCTGAATATTGTTGCCGTTCAGAGGGCATACATTGGAGTTGATGGTGGCGATACCGTTGCCGATCAGCTTGCAAAGGATCCCCTCATAGGCTTCCGCGCCGTGGGGTAAACCATAGTCGTTGGTGCCAAAATCCACAATGACCAGATCGGGATGATGGGCCAGTACATCCCGTTCCAGGCGGGTAACCCCAAACACACCTTCGGTAGAGCCGATGCCGGCATTGACCAGGGTTACGTTGTTGTTGGCGGGATTTCCGTCCAAGCCGTCCAGCCAATCCCGTACCAGAGCCGCCCATTCATTGCCAGGTGCGGCTACTGCCCCCGCGGTAATGGAATCGCCAAGGGTTACCAGGGTTACGGCATCTCCGTTTTTAGCTTTCGCCAAAACCGCGGCGATTGCCGCCCGGTTATTGTCCGCACCGGTGTAGATCAGGGAGCGGGTATAGGCTTCCTCCACCGCGGCGTCATACTCAGAGGTATCGATTTCCGGCAGTTTTTCGGTCATGCAGATATGGTCGATACCGGTGGTAGAGGCGCCTCCCAGGCTGATGACCACACGCATACAGTTGACCCGGGAGATATCGAAAGCGGTTGAGCCCTGAGGAATACCGTCTTTAATGGGCAGATACAGTTCATTCCAACCGCTGTCGGTGATGTAGGAGAGCAGCGGCCAGGAGATTTCAGCTTCGTCTACTGTCCCGGAACTGGTCAATTCCACCATGCCACCGGTGACTTTGCTGATATCCTCCACATATACCCACAGACGCAGGCTGCCTGCCTGGTAATCGGAAAGGTCCATGGGGAGGAAGGTACGGAAGAATTGGACATCTCCTGCCGCTTCCAGCCGGGAACTGATCCAAACGGCGCCGTTTTCATAGCCGCCGGAAGTCTGGAAAGTCATGGGCGATCCTGACCAGGGGTAGATAGAGCGGATGGGGTCTAGGACATAGTTGCCGTCCGGATCAATGGGATCGGCTTTAGCTGGGGCGGTTTTGCTCAGGGTAATATAATCCACCCCCACCAGCTGGTCGGTATTGGACAGGACGTATACCCGCATAAAGTTGAATTTACTGAAATCGGTACCGCCGCCTACCTGATTGGCTTGGCTGAACGGCAGATACAGTTCGTTCCATCCGTTGGTCAGATCCCATTCCAGCAGATTCCAGGAGGTTTCTCCCACGTCCGCCTCATTGCCGCTGCACAGCTCAACCTGACCACCGGTCACCTGGTCGATATCGCTGATATACAGCCATAGATGCGCATATCCCTCCCGGTAGTCCCGAATATCCACGTCTGAGAATCCACGGGCGAATACGATCGCTCCCTCTTCCCGGGACTGGCTGGCCAGATACGCGTTGCCTTTGGCCTGACCTTGTTTCAGCAGCTGGAGTCCGGTTCCCTCCCAGGGGCTCAGCTTTTCCACGATATCCAGCACGAATTCGCCTTGATCATCCAGATCGCCGGTGGACAGGGAAGGCTTCTCTTCCGGGGTATCGTCCCCGGGAGACGGTGCTTTATCTGACAGGCTGATGTAATCCACACCAACCGGCGTTTCCTGGGTGGTGACAAGATAGATCCTGAAATAGTTCACCGCCGACAGGTCGGTTTCCCCGCCCACGGAGTGGGCATCCGCCAGGGGCAGATACAATTCGTTCCATCCGTCTTTGGTGATGTAATCCACCAGTTCCCAGGAGGTTTCCTTGGTATCTGGTCCGCCGGCGCTGCTCAGCTCAACCTCGCCGCCGGCCAGTTTCTGAGAATCCTTTATATAGACCCAGAGATGCAGACACCCGTTTTTGTATTGGCTGATATCGATCGGGGCCAGGTCCTGACACAGGATATAAGCGTCTCCGTCCCGCGTTTTGCCGGACAGGTAGGCTTGCCCTTTGGGCGCGTTGTCCCGTACCAGTTCCCACTCTGTGCCGTACCATCCCGCCAGGCTTTCCACTTCGTCCACGACAAATTCGCCGTTCTCGTCCAGGTGCGAGGGAGGCGGAGGAGTGTCGTTAGTGACTTGGATTTTATCAATACCCAGCTTACAATTTCCTTCTGTCACAATATAGATCCTCATAAAGTTGCAGGCGGACAGGTCCAGATCTCCTCCCGCGGCGTTGGCGGAAGCGAAGGGCAGATATACCTCGTTCCAGCCTGATTTTTTCACATACTGCAGCATGGTCCAGTTTTTTTCCTGGTCATCGCTGGTTCCGGAGCTGGTTAATTCGATCTGGCCGTCCAGTACCTGGGTAATATCCTCCACATAGATCCACATGTGCAGGTAACCGTTGCTGTAGGCGGTAAGATCCAGAGCCGGGACAAACGTACGGTACAGCAGGGCAGCGTTGGCCGCGTCCCGTTGTTCGGCCGCCAGCCAGGAATTGCCTTCCGGGGCCTGTTCGGAATGGAGGACTGCCCCCGTCCCCTGCCATTCCCCGATGCTCTCCACCTCATCGATGAGGCCGTCTTGAGGGACGACGCTGGAAGGAGATTCCGGCTGGGGGGTGGTGGGCAACGGATCCTGGTCTCCGGTTGTGGGGGTGGCAGAAGATCCAGGATTATCAACAGGTTCGACGGGAGGATCCTGGCCCCCTAAAACGTTGACCAGGATCAGGGTCGTCACCGCGGCGATAACAACGAGGGCCGCGATAAGAAGTAAAATGAGATTTTTCCGGGTTTTCAGTTTTTCCAGCATACATTATCCCATCCTTACTGATTTAACAAGAATCCTTTACGGCATTTTTGCGCACAGGTACATTTGATCTACGCCAACGGGCATGGCCTCGGTGACCAATGCGTAAATCCGGATGAAATCAATGGCTTTCAAGTCAGCGGCCTTTTGCCCGGTGGAGGCATCCGCCAGGGGCAGATACAACTCATTCCAGCCGCTGCTGGTCACATATTTTTTCAGATCCCAGGAGGTTTCGTACATATCCGGCACACCGGAGCTGCACAATTCGATCTGCCCGCCGGTGATCTTCTCTATATCTTCCACATAAACCCATACGTGGAGATAACCGTTGCTGTAAGCGGAGACATCTTTTTTCTGAGGAAGGGCATTAGCGAAAACAGCGGCATTTCCGGCATCCACCGATTCGGTGCGGAGCCATCCATATCCGGAGGGGGCCTTATCATTGCTTACCTGTAGCCCGGTGCCGTACCAGGATCCTACCGATTCAAAGTTATCAATCACCAGCCAGTCAGGATCAGTTTCAATGGTGACGATTTCACCGGGTTCCACCAGCGGCGTGACGCCCAGGCCCTCTTCCAGCATCTCGTAATCGAACATATTCGCGGCTACTTCCGGATCAGGGCTGGTTCCGTAGGAATGGGCGTCAATCTGGAAGATGGTATGAGCTTCGTTGTAGGACCAGTAGCTCCAGCCGATATCATAGGCATCAAAGGAGGAACGCATATCCTTGGTAAACTGGAGCCGGACTTCGGGAGAAATACCCGAGCCGTCCACCGCGCTGCGCCAAAGGACTTTGGGGGTTTCAGCGTCCATGCAGCCGAATTCCACACACATGATATGGATATTCCCACCGTATTTCTGGCGCCATTGATCCAGGCTTTCAGCCCGTTTCATGTGCCATTCGGGTCCGTAAGGGACACCGTACAGGTTAGGACGGTCCTGACGCTGACCGTCGTATTCGCCGTTGACATAGGCGGTCAGCATTTCCCGCATCTGGGATTTCAGGGAATCCGGCACCAATTCGATGGCGTTTTCGATGGCGTCGGTGTAATCCACGCCCTCCTCGACAGGGTAGGGGATATCCTTGACATAGCTCCAGCCGGTGAGCTGGTCAGGAGTGGTTCCGTAATAATACCATCCGATGGTATAGGGCTCGTAGGTGGTAAAGGTGTAGATCAGGTTGCTGTCAGAGGCGGGGGACATATCCTTCAAGCGTTCCAGATGTCCCCATCCGTCACTGCTGGTGAGGATGGTATGCTGGGGGAGGACGTTGCGTACCGCGCCCCACATCCGGTCGCTCATCCAGCTCCAGGTAACGGTCTGGTTGTTCTCAGCCGGTTCGGTCATCAGCTGCAGTGCCACGGTTTCAGGACCCCAGTTTTCCCCAATCCAGGCTGCCAGTTCCCCGTACCAGCGGATCAGTTCTTCGAAATTCTCCAGATTTTTCAGGTATCGGGGTTTAAAATCCTGTTCAGGGTGGATGCAGAGAATGCAGCGGAAATTATGATCCTTTACGTACCCCAGCACTCGGGTGATATACTCCAGGTTTTCCCGGATCAATCCGCCCTCATCATCAATCAAATGGTTGGGCGTCAGCAGGAGTTTCACATGATCGAAACCCATATTGATACAGTTGATGATATCGTTTTCGGTAACGGTCTGACCTTCGCTGGGCAGGGGTTCTGGCTGGATGTACTGCCGCCGGTCGATCACGATGCCTTTTTTCAGGTTCAGGAACGGGCTCTGGGGTTCGTTATCCGCCGTATTCAGCACGGTGCTGGTGACATCGGCAGGGGATTTGGCCCGGTTATAGATCCTGACCTGGGCCATAGTCCCGTCAAAACCGTTTTCGCCGGCGGTATCGGAACCCAGAAAGAGATCCTGGGTAGATCCCTGCGCGGAGCCGGAGGCATCAACGGTTTTTACGTTTTCCCCATCAATATAGTAGGTGAGCTTTCCTTTTTCACAGCTGACCAGAATATGGTGCCATTTACCGTCTGTCAAGCTGACGCCGCTGGTTTCCAGCCCGGTCATGCCGCTGGCTTCAAAAGCCAATTCATGGTTATTTTCCCCGTCCAGGTACAGGCGGAACCCATCCAGTTCACTGGTTCCGTCGGCAGGGGCTCCCTGCATCATGAGTACCCGATCCCCTTCTTCCCGGACCGGTGCCATAGCCCACAGGGAAATGGCAAATTCTTTTTTCAGGTTCACGCCGCTTTTTTGGATGTACACATTGGATCCTTTGGTGGAGAAATCCAGGGACTTCCCGAAGGTTTGATTGTTCAGCCAAACGCCCCATTTCTGCTCACCGGATACGCCCTTTTCCAGTTCGGAGGCTACGGTAGTTCCGGTGCCGCCGTCGTTGAGCGGCCAGGCGGCCACCAGATTGGCGGTTTGGCCGGAACCGGAGGAATCACAACCGGATCCTGTCAGCAGCATGGCCGCGGCCAGACTGCCAGCCAGGCAGGAGCTGAGAAACCGCCTTCCAAATTTAGGAAACATTTCCAAACACACTCCTCATTCAGTAATTTGAATATTTACAGGGGATACATTTAACCCCTTTTCCAACATATCCATGTCCAATAAGGTATATAGGTTTTCTGTGAGCGGGCTTTCACCGGGGGTGCGGTGAGGCATTTTAAAGATGGTATGGGCTTCGTTATAAGACCAGTAGCACCAGCCGATATCGTACTCATCAAAAGATATGCGCATATCCCGGGTAAAACGAAGCCGTGCCTCAGAAGAAATGCCGGCGCCCGGTATGGCGGTATGCCAGTGCTCCCGAGGGGTTTGGGCGTCCATGCAGCCGAACTCCACACACATGATGGAGATGTTCCCGCCGTATTTTTGCCGCCACTCATCCAGGCTTTTAGCCCTGGCCCGGTGCCATTGGGGGCCGTAGAGGCAAGGGTACAGATTTGGCCGGTCACGGCGCTTACCGTCGTAGCGCCCCTGTACATAGGAGGTCAGCTGCTCGCGCATATCCTGACGGAAGGCCTCGGGCACCCATTCTATGGCGTTTTCTACCGCCCGGGTATAATCCACCCCGTCCTCCAGCGGGTAGGGAATGTCCTTGACATACCCCCAGCCGTCCATCTGATCCTTGCGGAAGCTGTAATAATACCAGCCGATGGTGTACGGCTCATAGGTCGTGAAGGAGTAGATAAGGTTAGGGTCGGTGGCAGGGGACATATCCTTGATCCGTTCTATATGCCCCCAGTCGTCGCTGCTGGTAATCAGGGTGTGGTAAGGCAGTACGTTACGCGCCGCGCCCCACATCCGGTCGCTCATCCAGCTCCAACTGACTTCAGGGGTGTTTTTAGCTGGTTCGGTCATCAGCTGGAGAGCCAGGGTTTCCGGCCCCCAATGTTCTCCAATGTAGGCCGCCAACTGGCCGT
>CALWMQ010000192.1 GCA_944382025.1 uncultured Clostridia bacterium
GAAGAGGTGGGAAGATATCTTTTTTTCGTGCAGTCAAAAATGGACGCGAAAAAACCCCGAAACCGTTGCGGCTTCGGGGTTTTCCGGTGCGATATCTTTTTTGGTCGCACAATGTGGTTGCGGGGGCCAGATTTGAACTGACGACCTTTGGGTTATGAGCCCAACGAGCTACCGGACTACTCCACCCCGCGATATATAATTTTGAACCGCCTGATTATAATAGCACACTCTCCGCTGTGTGTCAAGACATTTTTCATATTTATATTCTTTCTGTTTCAGATGGATTAGCCAACCATTTCCGCTGCTGCTATTATGCGCATCCATCATCATCCGGTTAAGCCGGTTCACTCCCATCATCTGGAACTCTTTGGATAGTCTCTTTTCCTGCCCTCCACCGTAATTCTGAGATGGTTAAGGCCTAGGGATAGTCTCACTTTTTACAGCTATCCAGATAACCTTGGAGAATAATCACGGCTGAGACAGTATCTACCACCGCTTTACGTTTTTTTTTTCTTACATCGGTTTCGTTCAGGTATCCAATAGCGGAAAGGGTAGTCATCCGCTCATCCCACAGCACTACCGGCAGCCCGGTCAGACTTTCCAGTTTCTGGGCAAATTCTTCCGCCCGGCGGGCGCTTTCCCCCCTGGTGCCGTCCATGTTTTTGGGATGCCCTACTACAATCCGCCCCGCTTCCTGGCCTCTGGCGATGTCCGCCACTTGAATGGCCAGCTTCTCCAGATCCCGCTGGGTTACCGTGCCTACTGGAGAGGCCAAAAACTCGGTCGGATCGGAAATAGCCAGCCCTGTACGGACCATTCCCAGGTCAACCGCCAAAATCTTCATAATCTCTGCCGCTCCTTGCCTTTTTTCATGCTCCCATGGACCGTTCCTCTATACCCCGGTACAAAACCAAAACATAAGGTACTAACTCCCCAAAGCGGATGAGCCGCCTCAACAACGCGGCGCTTTTTTCCGAGGAATATTCATCGGTCTTTCCCAGCCCTACCGTTTTCTGACGGCAGGGGCTTTTTGAAATCCACAGCTATCATTCGCTTGTTATCCCAGCACCGTCAAAGCCGGAAATGGATCATTTTAATTTTCCCGTCTTCCACCAGGATTGCTTGGCGAAGGTGGACACCGACTGGCTGAGATGGGAATTGTCATTTTCCGAAATTACCCGCACCTGTCCCCTCTCGTCGAATTCCAGGACACTGACAGCGGTGTTATCGCACCATCCTTCATCATTCAACCGCTCAATAGGCCATCCCTTGGCCCAGCACAAGGCGTTGCGGATAGCACAGCCGTGGGAGGTAACTGCTACAGCCTGACCGGGATGGGCGGAGGCGATATCGGTCAGGACATCTCCCATACGGGCATAAACCTCCCGCATAGCCTCCCCCTTCCGGGGATGAAAATCCCAGGGCTTTTTCAGCCATTTCCGACTCTGCAGCGGGCAGCGTACCGGCAGAGATGCCCAAGGCTTACCTTCCCACACCCCGCCGTTGATCTCCATGAGCCGGTTATCCGTCTGAATCGGCAGCTGGTGATACCGGTTTACCGCTTCAGCGGTCTTTCGTGCCCGGAGCAGCGGGCTGGAGTACACCGCATCCAAGGAAATCCCCTTAAATCGCTCCGCCAGATGGTCCAGCTGGGCTTCTCCATTCGCTGTGATGTCCGCATCCATGTGTCCTTGGAAAACCCGTTGTATATTTCCCTCCGCCTCACAATGGCGGATCAAATAAATCGTGGTCATTTCTCTTTCCTTTCTCCGGCAAAAAGCCTTTCCGGACACCTCTATAGAAATAAAACCCGGCATGGCCATTGAAAACTTTGACAAACAACCAGGGCATGCCCTATCCTGCCATGGCCGCGCTTGGTGAAACAATGGTTCTCTGTAGCCCTGCCGCGCAACGGGATAGCATGCCTATGGCCCCACGTTTCTCGTGTGGCTTCCCCATCTCCCCATTAACAGCTAACGGCTGTCCTTCTCGTCCGCCGCCTCTTAGAAAATGGGTTGAATGCTCCCCATCCAACCCATTTTTCCTCTCTTCCCCCAAACCGTTATGCCCATTCCATCAGTGTTCCAGTCAGTTCAGTAATACTTGAGAGCTTCTGCTCATTGGCAAAATTTTCTAGCCCTTCAATTATCTTCACCATAGCGAAAGGATCCCGGAAATTGGCCGCCCCTACCTGGATGGCGGACGCTCCGGCAATCATCATCTCAGCGGCGTCCTCCCATGTGGAGATTCCGCCCATACCGATTACTGGCACCTTGACCCGCTTAAACACTTCCCGAACCATGCGCACCGCTACCGGAAACACCGCCGGACCGGACAGACCCCCGGTATTGTTGCGGAGGATAGGACGCCGAGTACGAATATCAATCCGCATTCCAGTCAGGGTATTGATCAGGGAAATACAGTCCGCTCCCGCCGCCTCGGCGGCGGCGGCGATATCCCCGATGCTGGTCACATTGGGGGTCAGTTTCACCATCAGGGGTTTCCGGCAGCGCTTTTTTACCTCACTGGTGACTGTAGACACCATATCACAGGAGGTGCCGAAGTTGACTCCGCCCTCTTTGACGTTGGGGCAGGAAATGTTCAGCTCAACTATATCCACGTCAGAGGCGTCCAGCCGTTCAGCCATCTGGCAGTATTCTTCCACGCTGTGGCCCGCCAGATTGGCGATCACCACCGTATCCTGCTGTCTGAGCCATGGCAGATAGGTGGATAAAAAAGCGTCTACTCCCGGGTTTTGCAGCCCTACACTGTTCAAGATTCCTGCCGGGGTATCTGCGATCCGGGGGCTGGGGTTTCCCATCCGCTCCTGCAGGGTAGTCCCCTTACAGGAGATTCCCCCAAGCCGGGACACAGGGTAAAATTCGTTGTATTCCATGCCGTAACCAAAAGTGCCGGAGGCGGCGATCACCGGATTTTTCAATTCCACACCGCAGAGGTTGACACGCATATCAGCCATAAATATTTCGTCCTTTCTGGGGCATGGCCCCGGCAATCATCAGGCGTTTCCGGCAGTCCCCTGCCGGGATTCGCCAGCGGGACACGGGCGGGTTTGCCAAGACCCGTGTTAGGAGGATGTCCGCTCCTCTCTGGTGCGGACATCCTCCTGTGTCTAGAGAAAGTAAAAGCAGACCCGGTGGCGGGACCACAAAAGGCCTCCTGATACCCCGCCGTTCTGGACAGGCTCACGAAATCACCCTTCCAAACGGTATGCATTCAGCCGACTAATTAGTCAAACTCTACCTCGGTGGACAAAAATACCGGCCCGTTTAAACAGACCCGGGTCATATGGGGCTCCCCATTATTGTCCCGTGTCTTGCAGGTACAGCCCAAGCAGGCACCTACACCGCATCCCATGCGCTCCTCCATGGAGACATAGCACACCGCTCCAGCCTCTGCCGCCAGCCGGGCCACCCCTTTCATCATCACCTTGGGGCCGCAGGTATACACCACATCTACCCGATTTTCTTTCAGATAAGCTTCCAGTGCCTGGGTAGTAAAGCCGTGGAACCCTGCGGAGCCATCATCGGTACACAGTACCGTCCGGGCACCCGCCGCCTGAAAATCCTCCTGGAGGATAGCGGCGTTTCCGCTGCGGAAGCCGGTGATAACGGCAGCGTTACCACCGTAGAACTGGGCCACCGGCAGCAGGGGCGGAGTTCCGATGCCGCCCCCCACCAGCACCGCCTTTTTGGAGGCATCCTCTAGAGGAAAACCGTGGCCCAGAGGGCCGATGAGATCCAGACTCTCCCCCGCCTGCCGCTGTGCCAGCCAAGCGGTACCTTTCCCCCGAACCTCAAACACCAGACGAAGGATTCCCAGCCCCGCGTCGAAACCACAGATGGAAATAGGGCGGCGCAGTTCGTAGCTGTCACAAATAATATTCACAAACTGTCCCGCCGAGGCCGCCGGGGCGATTCGGGGTGCGGATAGAATCAGGTTATACACCCCCGGAGCGATGGCGGAGATATTTAGAATTTTACACGTTTCCTGGGTATAGCGCATGGCAACCCCACCTTTCCGCCGAAAACCGGCGTTACTCTGGGCGAATCAAACCTTGGTAATATCGATCAGATCCATATCGTCCATGGTCTTTTCCATGGAGAGACAGCGCAGCAGGGCGTTCACCGTATCGATGGAGGTAAACACCGGGATGGCGTGCTCCACCCCAACCCGGCGGATATGGACGCTGGCCAGTTTCGGATCCCGGCCATGGGCGTCGGTGGAGACGAGATAATCGATCTTGCCGCTCTCCAGCAGATCCAGAATATTCGGATGTTCCTCATGCATCTTCCGCACCGCGGAGGCAGGGATCATTTCCTTGTTGAGCCGGTTGGCCGTACCAGCGGTGGCATAGATCTGGAAGCCCAAGGACTGGAACCTGTCCGCCACCTGGATAGCCTCCGGCTTATCCGAATCCCGTACGGTAATCAGTACCCCACCGGATTTTTTCATCTTGTATCCCGCGGCGGTAAGCCCTTTGAGCAGGGCATCGTCGAAGGTTTTCGCCAGGCCCAACACCTCGCCGGTAGATTTCATCTCCGGCCCCAGCTGGATATCCAGATCCCGCAGTTTCTCAAAGCAGAATACCGGTACTTTGACCGCCACATAGTCCCGCTCGGGATACAGGCCGGTACCGTAACCCATATCCTGAAGCCGCTCGCCCAGCATACAGCGGGTAGCCAATTCCACCATGGGCACATTGGTCACCTTACTGATATAGGGTACCGTCCGGGAGGAACGGGGATTGACCTCGATCACATATACCGTATCCTGGTACACCACATACTGGACGTTGACCAAGCCTACCACCCGGAGTGCCTTAGCCATCCGTCCGGTGTAGTCAATGATGGTCTGGCGTACCTTCTCGCTCAGGGTCTGGGAAGGATAGACCGAGATGGAGTCGCCGGAATGTACCCCAGCCCGCTCCACATGCTCCATAATACCGGGGATCAGGTAGTCCTCCCCATCGCAGATAGCGTCCACTTCCACCTCTTTGCCCATCAGATATTTGTCAATGAGCACCGGGTTTTCCAATTCATGGGAAGTGATGATGGCCATGTACTCCCTGATATCGTTGTCGTCATAGGCGATAATCATATTCTGCCCGCCCAGCACATAAGACGGACGCATCAGCACCGGATAGCCTAACCGGTTCGCCACCTCCAGCGCCTCATCAGTGGTAAAAACTGTTCCGCCCTTCGGACGGGGAATACCGCACATTTCCAGAAGCTCGTCAAACCGTTCCCGGTCCTCAGCGGCGTCAATGCTGTCCGCCGGGGTACCTAATATGCGGACACCTTTGGCCTCCAGATGTTTGGTCAGCTTAATGGCGGTCTGGCCCCCGAACTGCACCACTACCGCGTCGGGCCGCTCAGTAGCCAGTACGTTGTCCACATCCTCCGGCGTCAGAGGATCGAAATACAGCCTGTCAGAAGTATCGAAATCGGTGGATACCGTCTCCGGGTTGTTATTGGCGATAATCGCCTCATAGCCCAACTTCCGCAGGGTGCGGACACAGTGAACCGAACAGTAGTCGAACTCGATACCCTGGCCGATACGGATGGGGCCGGAACCGAACACGATCACCCGTTTTTTACCAGTATTCCGTTCGGCGTTGTATAACTCCGCCTCGTTCTCGTCATCCCAGGAGGAATAGAAGTATGGTGTCTCCGCATCAAACTCCGCAGCGCAGGTGTCCACCATCTTGTAGGAGGCGTGGCGCTCCACCGGCACCTTCTGCCCCGACAGCTTCTCGATGGTTTTATCCAGGAAGCCCAGGCGCTTGGCACGCATGTAGGTCTCCTCATCCAGGGTAGCAGAGGCCAGTTCCTTCTCCATGGCCACCAGCCGGTTGAGCTTACTGAGGAACCACCGGTCAATCTTGGTCATATCGAAGATCTGGTCCGGCGTGAGAATATGCCGCTTTAAGGCGGCGTAGATCGCGAAAATCCTTTCGTCATCCTGCCGGGTGATGATTTCCTTGATCTCCTCATCCGACTTATCCGCCAGCTTGGGCAGATTCGGGGTGTCGATGCCCAGTTCAATGGAACGTACCGCCTTCATGAAGGCAATCTCAAACCCGGAGCCGATAGACATGACCTCGCCGGTAGCCTTCATCTGGGT
>CALWMQ010000193.1 GCA_944382025.1 uncultured Clostridia bacterium
TAGTCCTTATGCAGCGGGCGCGGATACAGCCGGGCAACACAGGGGGCCGAAAATGGCACGGTTTCCCCATCAATAAAAAATACGCCGCTCCCTTTTTCGCAATACCCCACCTCTACCCCATCATGATGATGCAGGCTCTCAATGGGCCGACAGGCCGGTTGGTGATATTCTACGGCAATCCCCGCTGGATTTTGCTCAAACAGCTTTTCAAAAGAGGCATATTCCACAGGATAGTTGGTTTGAAAACCATTTAACACTTGTTTTCGCATAGTTTATCCTCTTTTCTGGGTAGAAAATATCAAAAAAACGTCTTATGCTGATGATACATCAGAGTGGATGCCTTTGGCAAGCATAAAACACCCCTTATTTCACGGAGGCACCGGATTATAATGGAAAGGATGGTATAAATCATGGCGGGATGGGATACTTTGGAAAACCTATTGTATGCGGAGGCGGTTCAACGAGAGGAAGAAGGCTGCAATACCAGCGGGTTTCGGGAAAGGATCGCTGCCTGTCAGGGACAGCCGGATGAGCTGATGAAGGTCTATCAAGAATTGTCCGCCCTGAAGGTGGATCCTCGGTTCCCATATAAGGAACCAGATGATCTTGAAGAAATTTTGGCCTTGTCCGGCGCGGACGCAGCTGAAAGGGTATTGCCTCTGGACAAAAATGCCCTGCCTGACCGGATGGAAGGCGCTTGGCTGGGCCGCTGTATCGGCTGCGCTATGGGAAAGCCCTTTGAAACCCTCCCCTATGTGGACGGGAATAGCCAAGGCGCTGGATTTGTACATATTCGGCACTGGCTGGAAGGGGCTGACGCCTATCCCTTGAACGATTATGTGCCAGGCTCTTCTCTCGCGCAGGACCAAGGTTTGTCAGTCATTTGCCCAGACAGCCAAAAAGAACATATCGCCTTTATGGAAACCGATGATGATATCCGTTATCTGGTTATCGGACTGCTGATAGCCGAAAAATACGGCAATGATTTTAATCCCGACATTGTGGCGGGAATGTGGCACTCCCATTTGCCCGCCGCCCTATGCTGCACCGCCGAACGTCAGGCCTATATCAACAGCCTCAACACGGAAATCCCTGACCAAGAGGCCAGATGGGCATACTTCCGAGGGTATCTCAACCCTTACCGGGAATGGATTGGGGCCCAGATCCGGGCTGATCAGTACGGCTATGTCAACGCGGGCCATCCCTTGGACGCCGCTAAAGCGGCCTATCAGGACGCCCGCTTTACCCATGTGAAAAACGGCATATATGGAGCTATGTTTACCGCCGCGGCTATTTCCGCCGCATTCTCGAAAGCAGATCCCGCAGGCTGTATTGAAGCGGGTCTGGCAGTCATTCCCACTACCAGCCGCCTATACGCTGATATCCTGACAGCCGTGGACATAGCACGCACCGCTGCCACTCAAGAGGAACTTTTCCAACGCTTATGGGAAACCTTCGGGCACTACCATTGGGTCCATACCAACAACAACGCCGCGGCCTGTGCGGCGGCACTGATTTTCGGGAAAGGCGATTTTACCCGTACACTATCAGCGGCGGTAAGCTGCGGCTGGGACACCGATTGCAATGGCGCCACTATCGGATCGGTAATGGGTGCCATGTACGGGGCCGCCGCCATCCCGGACAAACTGAAAAAACCGCTAAACGATACTTTGTATTCCTTTATTCCCGGTTTCCACCCTATTCCTATCTCTACTTGCGCCCAACGCTCTCTAAAGGTCTTTCAACGGTTACACGGAGAATAAACCTTTTCCAAATACAAAAACCAGGTACTGTCAGCTGCAAGTACCTGGTTTTTGTATGGGTATAGCGTGAGAGCAGGTCATCGACATCAGCATATCAGTGTTTCCCGGCAGAAAAATCAGCCGTCTTTCCGGCTGGAAACTGATGAGCCCGTTCAGTTCCTGACTATCTCGTCAATATCGGTTCATCCCCTGATCCGCTGAAAATATTGGGCCTTATTGGAAAAATTGGCATCACAGGTTGCCCTGCCTTACAGATTCCTGTATACTGGATAAGGCATGAAATACTGTCCTGACCACCAACGGGGTCAGAAATAAGACCACGCCCCACTTTTTCAGCATCCAGAGGTAACCATTATGCATATCCACTTGACGGAAGGAAAAATCGGAAAATCCCTGGTACTGTTCAGCCTGCCCATGATTTTTGGCAACCTGCTGCAGCAGCTTTATAATGTGGCGGATACCTTTATTGTAGGGAATATTATCGGCCCGGATGCCCTATCCGCCGTCGGTTCCGCCTATGCGCTGATGGTACTGCTGACCTCCATTGTCCTTGGGTTCTGTATGGGCAGCGGCGTGGTGTTTTCCCAGCTTTATGGCGGTGGGAAAACCGAGGAACTTAAACAAGGAATCGCTAACGCGTTCGGATTTATTTTCCTGATGGCCGCCGCGGTACAGGCCGTTTCACTCCTTATGCTGGATTCCATCCTGATCTGGCTGCGCATCCCAGAGGAAGCTGTCCAGATGGCTCAAGACTATCTCCGCATCGTCCTATGGGGGAGCCTTCCCGTTTTTATATACAACTTCGTTTCCGCCATTCTCCGCAGCATTGGGAATACCCTGATCCCCCTGCTGTTCCTAGCGGTGTCCGCCGTGACCAACATCGTGTTGGATATCGTGTTTGTGGCAGGCCTGGGTATGGGAGTAAGCGGGGCCGCCTGGGCAACGGTTATTGCCCAGATTCTGTCCGCTGTCTGCATAACGGTGTATTTTTTCTGGCGGTCTCCCCAACTATGCCCCGCCAAGCGCCACATACGCTACAACAAAAAGCTGCTGGGCTTTGTGGTTAGCAATTCCACCCTCTCCGCTATCCAGCAGTCCATTATGAACTTCGGGATTTTAATGATCCAAGGGCTGGTTAACAGCTTCGGTTTCTATGCCAGCGCCGCTTTCGCGGCCACAGTGAAAATTGACGCGTTTGCCTATATGCCCGCCCAGGACTTCGGCAACGCCTT
>CALWMQ010000194.1 GCA_944382025.1 uncultured Clostridia bacterium
TTTCACATATTTATTCAGTTGGGATACGGTGATCACCCGCATAGCGGCAGTTCCTTTCTATGGCCGGAACGTCTTTCGATCCGGCTTTTTCACGGCAAGCCCGCTGGGCGCTCCGGCAGGCTGCGGAATGGCGGGAAAGCTCATAGAGTTGCCCAGACCCACCCGCAGAAAAATATCCGTTCCCGCCCAGCCGGACGGCGCCCAGCACCGCAATACCCGCCGCGTTATCAGCAGAATACACCGGCGGGGCAAAACAGCCCTCAAAACGTTGAGTCAGGGCCTGTTTCAGCAGAGAGTTGGACATGACCCCGCCCGCATACAGCAGGGGTAAACTCCCGAACCGGGTCCGCAGGGATTGGGTCATCCCCTCCACCGCCGCCAATACGCTCATCAGGCAGAAAAGGGCAACTTCTTCAGCGGGAGCTCCCTTATTCAGCATATCCCGGCACTGGTTTTCCACTCCGGACAAATGGCAGTGTCCCTCCTGGAGAGACGGCTTGGGACGATAAGTCCCACCGGCTTTCAGCGCCAGCTTTTCCAGCGCTGGCCCTGCCGGGAATGGGAGGCCCAGCATACCGCCCACCCGGTCAATCAGCTGTCCCGCTTTCAGATCCAGGGATTTTCCTACCGTTTGGCAGCGGATGACCGTTTCCCGGTCCGGGGTAACCAATAGGGCGTCGGTTGTCCCCCCGGAAACATGAAACGCCAGGAAAGGGGCTTCCAGCCAGGACAATTTCCCCGCCCCGTACAGAGCGGCGGCTACATGGCCCTGCTGATGGGTAAAGCGGTATACAGGTTTTCCCGTAACAGCCGCCAGCTGGCGGGCCGCCCCCAGCCCTACCAGAAAGCAGGGCATATAGGAACCCTCCGCCTGCTGGGGCCGGTCGGAGGCGGCTACCGCCGCCAGCTCCCCCAAAGGCCGGCCGGCCTCCAGGGCCAGCTTTTCCAGCATTTCCGGCAATTGGCGGGTATGATGGAACACCGCGTCGCTCTGGCGCAGGCCCATCTCCCCTTCTCTGACGGGCAGCAATTGTTTTACCTGCCACATCCTCCCCGCTTCGGCGTCAAATGCTGCGGCGGAGGTGGTGTAATTACTGGTGTCCATTCCGAGAATCAGGCCCACCGTTCCGTCCCCTTTCCCGTTCAGTCCTCCGCTTGGGCACTAACCGTTTCCCTGTCAGGGGTTTCCTGGGGCTTGTGCGCCTTCCCGGCAGCCTCCGGGCGCCGTGCAACCCCTCCAAGCACCCCGTTGATAAAGGCGGGATCCTCGTCTCCTCCGTATTTTTTAGCCAGTTCCACCGCTTCATTGATGGAGACGCTCACCGGTATATCTTCCACGAACTCCATCTCATACACTGCCAAGCGAAGGATAGACAAGGCTACCCGGGAGAGCCTGTCCTTACTCCATTTCAGGGAATGGGCCGAAATCAACGCGTCTTCCTCTTCAAGATGATCCACGGCCCCCTGGGCCAGGGACAGGGCAAAGGCATTTTTTTGGAGATCCCGGGCCTCCCCCGCGTTTTCCAGGATCTGTTGGAGACTATCCTGGGTGAAGGTCTTTTCAAAAAGCAAGATAAACGCTGTTTCCCGCGCTTCTCGTCTTGTCATGATCCACCATGCCTTTCCTTTTTACAAAATCCTGCCGTTTGTTTCCATCGCCGTCTCTGTTCGGCAAAAAACGACAGTCCATACAAGGACAGGACCCTCCGCAGTATCTGAGGAGGGTCCCCACCGTTTGATATTCGTTTAGGCTTCAGCTTTTTTGTCCTCGTCCAGAACGATACCCGCCACATGAACGTTGACCTTGGTCACCGGCTTGCCGGTCATGGACTGAACCGCAACCTTGACCCCATGCTGTACCTGCCCGGCCACCTCGGGGATCTTAGCCCCCAGGCGCAGGTTGATATACACGTCCAGCACCGTCTCATTTTCATTGTTGAGCACCTTCACCGACTTGGCGGCGGAAGAACTGATCAGCCCCCGGATATCGGTTGGGCGCTGGGCCATACCGGCCACTCCCTGGACTTCCAGCGCCGCGGTACTGGCAATGGTGGCAATAACATCTTCCGAAATAATGCAGCTGCCCTCGGACGGCTTGTATCCTTTATCATCCATGAAGATGACCTCCTTATAGATGGATTTCTCAGGTGGTTTCTCATCTATTATACCACAAAGTCCGTCCGGGGCAACTCTTTTTTCTCATTTTACAGGAACAATACTAATATTTTGCGCGACAATATCCGACTGGGATGTAACGATCTCCGTGATCTGCACCGTATCCTGGATCTGGAGAGCCTCGCTGCGTACCACGACGCTGCAATTTTCCCCTTCTATATATACCACGCAGTCGGAAAACCCCTTGGCCTTGATCAGGCTTTCAATTTTGCTTTCCTGCTCCAGAGCCGCTGTAACCGCCTCAATTTTTGCCGTTGCCTGGGCCTTCATCTCATCCGTAGCCTTGACATCGTTCAGGGTATCTTTAATAATATCCAACGCTTCCTGCCGGGCGTTCTCCCGGTTCAGCCGCGCCTGGACAAAATAGTCATCCGGGTCCCCGGTGGTAGCGCTGGTTTCCCCTTCAGTGGTGACGGTAGACCCATTGTTTACATATTGGGCATCCCCCAGATTTTTGTCGGTATCCGATGTACCCGCGTTGGCCGACACATCCGGCACCTGGTTGGCGAAATAATAATTCAGATATACCGCCAGCCCTAAAGCCACTACCAGAGTGGCCAGCAGCACTTGTTTCTTACCAAAAAATCCGTTCATCAGACTCCATTCCTTTCGCTTTTCTCATGTTTTCTCCCGTTCCCAAACGGGGTAATATGTAAACCATCGTCCTTGATGCGCCGTGGCTTCCCAGACGGCTTTGTTTTCCTCAGCCGCGCCGTTCCGCCCTGTTGGAAAACCGGTTACGCCAGTTTGCTGACGCAGACCCGCTTGGATGATATATTGAGGGCCGTCGTAATGGCGTCGATCACCCGCTGCTGAACCAGGGCCTGATCGCCTCCCTGGCATACCACCACCACCCCCTTCACCGTCGGCTGGATCTCGGTCACCAGAAGCCCCTGCCGTCCATCCTCCGTATCCACGATGATAATATTTTCCTCGGTATCGTCCCGCTGCTGCAGCTTGTTGGTATTTTCCCCTGTATCCTCTACCCGGTCACTGTTAACCTTCTGCTGGCTGGCGTAAACATATTCCACCCCATTCTCCAAGGTCACCATAACCTGGCATTCGCCCGCTCCCTCAATACTGCCCACAATGGCTTTCAGCTTTTCCTCCGTTTGAGCGATGAACTCCTCCGCCGACAGCTGGGCCGATGTAGGGGCTGCTTTCTTTTCCGGCCAGAACTGAGACAGCAGGATCAAACCGATTCCTACCGCCCCCGCCAGCAGCAGGAGATGCTGGCCATGCTTCCCTTTCAAATACTCACTCAATTTTTTCACGGTGCCGCCATCGCGCCCCTGCGCCGACGGCCTTCCCTTTTCCGGGCCTTCCCGGGCCTTTCTTTCCTCGTCCATCAGCTTTCCATCCTTTCATCCGGTCGTTTCCATCACCACGTTGACGCCCAGCTGCTTTTCCAACACCTCCCTGGCCGCCAAGGCCTTCGGCTTACTTTGTTTGTCCAGCGTAACAGTAACCTGCTGTATATATATGCTCCCCTCTTCTGAAGTATCCGTCTTTACCTCAATTTTTTCCGCCTCTACCCCGGAACTTTCCAATACCGTCCGTGCCAGTTGTTCCACCGTCTCCTGTACCTGCCGCATGAGTTGCTGGTTGACCCGCTCCTCCAACAGCTCCGCCTGCACCTCCCCCGGCAAAGCGGATATATCCAGCCGTGTCAGGGATCCAGCATTCAGCAGCGGCATAATCAGGCAGCAGAGGAAAAAAGCGGAGAGAATCAGCTTAAATATCTTTCCGGTCCCTTCTTTGGGGGCCAGCATCTGCAGCATAGCACAGACAATCGCGGCCACACACAGGGCTGCCGCCCAGGCTTTGATGGAATCCATCTTTATCCTTCCCTTCTGATAGGGCAGCTCCCGGTTCCCCGCTAAAGCCCCGTCACATTTATCCCACCCTCCCTGCGCCCATCCGCCGGTTCAGACGGCCGGCATAGCCATCGTTACAATGGTGGTGGACACGATCATAAACAGGGAACAAAAGGCCAGTACCCCGATCAAGGTCTTGACCACTGACTGGGCCATCTTCAGCAGGGAAGGCAAGGTTTCCAATCCGAACATCTCCGCCGCCATCACGCACACGCTCAGGCAAAGGTTCCATGCCACGCATTCCAGTAGCGGGGGCAGTACGATCAGGGCAGTAGCCAGGATCCCGAAACCGCCCAGGGTGGATTTGAGAAGCCCCAGGCAGCTTTTAATGGTCCCGAACGCCTCCCCTAAAGCGCCTCCCACAACCGGGACAAAACTGGCAAGGGAGAATTTTACCGCCCGGAGCCCTACCGTATCCGCCGCGCTGCCCGCCAGGCTTTGCAGAGACAACAGGCCCACAAACACCGTGGTGGACAGGCCTAAAAGCCATACCGCCGCTTTTTGCAGCATCCCTCCGGCAGCCTCCAGCTTCATACCCGGGGCTACCGACCCTGTCAGCCCCAATGCCAGAGAGATGGTCATCAAGGGCACCACCACCTGGGTGGACAGCAGGGAGATCAATTCCGCGGCGAACAGCACCACCGATTGATAGGATACCGCTGTCACCGCCTGGCCGGAGGTCAGCATTATCCCCGCGTATACCGGCACAAAACTCATCATAAACACCGAGGTGCTTTCCGCCGCCTCACATACCTGCCGGATACACTTGGATACCGGCAGCAAAATGGCCCCGCAGGCCGCCAGACCGCAGATGACGCTGAAAATCTGGCTGGAACCCGGTTCCCGGATGGTCTGCTTCATCCCATCCATCCAGGCGCTCAGCAGAATGATCCCCAGCACGATCCCGCAGGACCGCAGCGGCACAGCCGCGGCAGCCGAAAAGGCGCTCAACAGATTATCCCAAATCGTCCGGGGTTCCAGGGAGGTTAGAGAATCCATTTCCAGACCGTCAATCCCCAGCTTGTCCAGCAGTTCCCGGGTCCCCTGGGGCAGGCTCTGGAGAAGTTCTTCTCCTCCGCTGGCTTCCAGCTGTTCCTCGTACAGTTCTTCCACCGTCTGAGCGGATACCGGCAATGCGCACAACGCGGCCAACAGGCCCACCAGCAGCAAAATTTTCCATACCCGTTTCATCACGTCCCCCCTGTCCCATTGATCAGGGAAACTGCCAGTTCCCCAATTTTTTGAAACAGCGGCAGGGCCAGCACCAGTAAAGCGGCCTTTCCCGCCAGTTCAGCCTTGGACGCCAGAGCCGTCTCCCCGGCATCCTTGCAGGCGTCGGAGGCCAGCTGGGTGATCAGGCATACCCCCAAAGCTTTGAACAGCACCAGACCATATTCATCCGGCATATTGGCCTGTCCCAGAAGTTCTTTCAGGCTGTCCAGCACCGGCGCCACCTGCAGGAGCACCAGTACCATGATTCCCAGCCCTGCCGCCAAGGCCACCGCCATGGCCTGTTCCGGACGGGTCTGGCGCAGGATTACGGCTAAAAACGCCGCCAGCACTACCAGAGCTGCCACACTTCCTATTTCCATCATTCACGACCATGCCTTTCCCATCGCCGGAAACCGCCTTCTATTGAGCCGGTTTCCTTCCTGCTGAGCCGCCGTTCCCAGCCCCTATTCCTTCCACGGCCAACCTTCTCCGGCTTACAGCCCAAAAACCGACTTCACCATCCGGAATAGATCGCTGATTTCGGTAACCACCATGGTCAGTACCACGATGAGGCCTGCCAGAGTCGTCAGCATGGCCTGCTCCTCCCGACCGGAGCGGATCAATACCTGGTTCAGCACCGCCACAATAATCCCAATGGCGGCTATCTTGAAAATCAAATCCACGTCCATACTGATGTCCGTCCTTTCTGGGCCTTTTCCTTTGGGGGATGCCCATCTTCTTGTTCCGTCACCGCCTGCCTCCCCATGGGAAGCCCACGGCTGAATCGTGAAACCGTTTTTCCGCACCGTCACAGCAGCAAAAGAGCCGCCGCCATGCCGATGGAAAAGCCCAGAGTCAGATACAGCCGTCCCTTGTTCTCCGAATCCTTCCTTGCTTCCGAAAGCCGCTGATCCAGCAGTTCCCGGTACTGGCCGCAATTGGCTACCTGCCCTTCCACATCGGTTGTTCCCAGGCCCGCTCCAAATCCCAGAAGCAGTTCCCGGTCTTCCTGGGTAAGCCCTGCTTCCCGGCCTCCATCCTCAACCGCCTGTTCCCAGGCGTCATGGATATTGGCCCCGTCCCGGATCCCGGAGCAGGCTCTGGACAAGACCGGAAGGCTGCGGAATTCCCCGCTCCTTTCAGCCGATTCCAGCAATTCTTCTACCGGAGCCGCCGTATAACGAATCTGATCCGCCATCCGTCCCATAAGACGTCCAAGCTGTTCCAGACTGCCGGCTCGCCGGCGGAGTCCTCCCGCCGCCATAAGTCCCATTCCCAAGCCGGTCAGGACAATCAGCAATAATCCCACCATCCTCATGGAGCCATTCCTCCGTTTCATAAATTCCCGCGATTTTTCCAGGCTGCCCCCGGCCCAACAGCATCACTACATACTCAAAAGCCCCATTCTCCAAAGCACGCCGGATAGCCGGACGCTTCAGCAGGGATGCCTTGTCCCGGCAATGGGCGCTGGAGATGGCCGCCACACCGGAATGAAGCCCTGCCGTTACAGCGACGGTCTCTTCCTCGGTCCCTAACTCGTCAAACAATACCACGTCCGGGGCCAGACAGCGTACCGCCTGCTGAATGCCCTGGGGTTTGGGGGCGTACAGCAGTACATCACAGCCCTCTAAAGGCGGCCTGCCTCCCGGTACCCCCACCCCTGACAATTCGCCTCGCTCGTCCACCACCGTCACCCGATAACAACGGCCTGTCAAGCCTTGTGACAGCTGCCGTGCCAAGTCCCGCAGCAGGCTGCTTTTGCCGCTGGATGGTTCTCCACAGATCAGGGCGCTGCGGATGCGTCCCCCAGCGGTCAGCCGCCGGGCCAAATCCGCCGAACATCCCTCATGAGGTCTGGCTACCCGGATGCACAGGGAGGTTACCGCCCGCAGGGAAACGATTTCCCCATTCTCTACCACAGCGGTACCCGCCACACCGGCCCTACAGCCATTCTTTGTACTGATATACCCCTGGCGCAGCTCCTGCTGATGGGTATGGACCGAATACTCGCACAGGGCCTGAAAAATATCCGCCAGTTGTCCCCGGTCGCAGCGGAGCCAATCCGTCCGGAAGCCTTGTCCGGAAAAAAGAACCGCTTCTCCCCGTTGATCTACCGCCCATTCCCCCTGCGGGGAGGACAGCAGTACCGGCATCCCCGCCCGCAGACGAAGCTCCTGTACTTTTTTGCGGAGTTCCCCCGGTATTCCTTCCAGGGGATGGCGGAGGGCCGCCGGCAAATAGGTTAGGGCTGCTTCATAACCATCCATGCCTGTCCTCACCTCGTCACATAGATATGTAGGAACCTGTCCCGGTAGAACAAAAAAATCCGGGAGCCTGTCCACAGACAGGCTCCCGGCAATAGATATCACCCTATTTTTTACTTTTTCAATAGGCGGTGGGGCCAAGGACAAAAATCCCCCGGTCCTCCACAGAGTACCGATTCCCGTCTGCCATCCAACAGGCGGCTGACCGGTATCCTGAATCAGGCCCCGGGATTGGTGCCCCCTATCCGTGGCGGAAGAGACTCCTATCCTCGCACAGCTTCCGCTACCACTATAGGCCACCTATTCCCCCGCCGGCAAAAAAGTAATCCTTCCAGTAGAGACATCACAGGCCGCCACCTGGATTTCCATGGCATCCCCCACGGTATACCGTTTTCTTCCCCGGGCATCGCACAGGGAAGCTACCCCATCAAACCGCAATTCCCCGCCATCGCCGGTCTCCAGGGATTCGGGACGGATCATCCCCTCCACCGTATTAGGCAGTTCCACATACAGGCCGAACTCTGTAATGGAGCTAACCACTCCTGTGAAGGTCTTTCCAAGATAGGCGGACATATATTCCGCTTTATAGCACCCTTCGCACTCCCGCTCAGCGGTCATAGCCCGTACCTCGCACTCTGAGGAAGAATCCGCCGCCGCGGCAGCGAAACTTTCGTACCGATTATATACCTCAGCGGCGGGGACATGGGCAATCACGTCGCTTAAAATTCGATGGATAGCCAGGTCAGGATACCGGCGGATAGGCGAGGTGAAGTGACAGTAATCCTTCAGGGCCAGTCCATAATGTCCCAACGGATTGCGGCAGTAGGCCGCCTTGGCCATGGACCGGAGCAGCCGATCCGAAATCAGCCGGGCGTACGGCGTGTCCCGTGCCTCCTCCATCAGCTCCCGCAAAGCCATCTGGGAAACCCCTTCCCGGGGAAGCCGGGCCTTGAGCCCCAGCACCTGGGCGGTATTGCTCAGAAGCTCCAGCTTTTCCGGATCCGGCTGTTCATGGACACGGTAGATAAAAGGCAGCCGTTTCTTCCGGGCAAAGGCTGCCACTTGTTCGTTGGCGGCGATCATAAACTGCTCGATCATTCCCTCCGCCTCTCCGGACAGCCGGGGCTGGATCAGTACCGGATGTCCCTGGCCGTCCAGGGTAAACTGCGCCTCACTGCTGATCAAATCCATGGTGCCCCGCCGCTCCGCCGCGGATTTTAAAGCGGCAGCCATTCGCCGCATATGAGTAAGGGATTCCATGACCGCCGCGTATTTCTCCTTAACCTCCCGGGTAGCGGTATCCTGAAACAAGTCGTTGATCTCGCTGTACACCCCACGAACCTTGGAACGGATTACCGATTTGACAATACGGCAGGACTGGCAATTCCCCTGATCATCCATCACCATCAGGGCGGACAGGGTCAGCTTGTCCTCCCCAGCGTTCAGGGAACAGATACCGTTGGACAGCGCCTCCGGCAGCATGGGGATCACCCGGTCGGCAAAATACACCGAGGTTCCCCTCAGACGGGCCTCCTCATCCAGCACCGACCGGTGGCGGACATAATGGGATACATCCGCAATATGCACCCCCAGCCGCCAGCCTTCCGGGGTTTTCTCCAGGGACACCGCATCGTCCAGATCCTTCGCGTCCCGCCCATCGATGGTAAAGATATCCCACTCCCGGAGATCCTCCCGGCCCTCCAGCTCCTCAGGCTGAATGCCTCCATCCCGCAGCTTCTCCGCCTGCTGCACCACCGCCTCCGGGAACACAGTGGGGATACCATGAGCATCCACAATGGCATCCGCGCACACCCGGGCCGAGTCAGCGCTTCCGTAACTGGTCACCACCCGGGCCCCCAGCTCACCCCGGTCCTTCCAATACACGGAAAAACGTACCTTATCCCCCGGTTCCAATCCTTCCGCGGTGGATTTCTTCACCGGTACTGGAAAGCGGATTTCCCGATCAGGCTG
>CALWMQ010000195.1 GCA_944382025.1 uncultured Clostridia bacterium
CTCCATGGGCGGGTCCCAGATCTGGCTGGAACCGGGCGAGGTGATGACGGTGCATGAACTGATCAAGGCCGCGGCGGTTGTCTCCGCCAACGATGCCTGCGCTGCCCTGGCGGAGCATATCGCCGGATCGATTGAGGAATTTGTGGCCCGGATGAACCAGCGGGCAGCGGAATTGGGGATGGCGGATACCCTGTTCTTGGACTGCAGCGGCTTAAGCGATGAGGCGTATTCCTGCGCTTATGACGTGGCCTTGATGTCCCGGGAGCTGATGAAACACCGGAAAATTATTGAATATACCACTATATGGATGGATTCCCTGCGGGCAGGGGCTTCTCACCTGGTCAATACCAATAAGCTAGTACGGCATTATTCCGGCGCTACCGGCCTGAAAACCGGGACGACCAGCAAAGCCGGCCACTGCCTGTCCGCTACGGCGGAACGGGATGGGCTGGGATTAGCCGCGGTGATCCTTGGGTGTGAAACCACAGACGAACGGTTTGGCGGGGCCAGGAAAATGCTGGATTACGGCTTTGCCAATTACAGTATCTATACTCCGGAAGCGGATACTTCCCAGATTAGCCCGGTACCGGTCATTCATGGCATGGCGGAAGCGGCGGTACCAGTCGCGGATGATCTCCAGCCGGTGCTGGTGAAAAAAGGGCAGGAAAAGCAGGTGACCTGTACTATCCAGATGGCAGAGGATTTGGAAGCTCCCGTTCTCCAGGGACAGGTGATCGGCCGGATTGTGGTAAGCCTGGGCGAAGAGCAGCTGGCGGAATATCCTATCCGGGCGGCGCAGGAAGTGGGACGTATGGGATTCGGCGGTGCCTTAGGCCAATTGTTTAAGGCCCTGCTGGGCTGACCGGGGCAGCGGTGATGCTTAGGAAGCAAAGCCATTCGGGTGTTTGCGTAAACTGATTGAAAAAACATAGGCATTATGCTCATCAAGGAGCCGTGGATGGATTGGTTGACAGCGCCGCTGATCCATAACGGCTCCTTGAGCTTTTTATGCTGGTATGTTCTGGCAACCGAAGGCATGCCATACGGTATCTATTCGGCTAGGCAGACGGTTTCTCCTGTTTACAGGGAAGGACTGACAGCCGTGTGTGGCGGTGTATGCTGGAGGATCAGAACTACCTGTCCGCGGATTGGCGGCAATGCACACTTTGTAGGCCAGGGCAGGTATGTTCTCCAGAAAGCCTGAGAGAGTTTGTTCAAGGTTGTCCTTATGGACGCCTTGAACAAACTCTCTTTTCATGTGTGGAAGGAATGCTTTACATCCTCCCAGGCACTCCTTGCTCCTTATGCCTAAGCAGTTCCCAAGCGGCATCACCAAGCATCAGTATCAACCGCCGCCATACAACCCTAGAATACTGAAGGACATAAAGTTTTTGCCGGGCCTATGGGCCATCTGGACCGTTTGGCCTGGAAGTGTTTGGTAACACCTGTATAGCTGTGGGTATTGTGCCCATACTATGGACAAACAGGAAAAAGGCAGGTGCGGCAAGGATGGTCATAACAGCATGTGTTATTCTGATAATCAGCGGATTTCTGTTTTGCACGTTAGGGTATGCGATGATACGGGTGTACTGCGGATATGTGGGCCTCATGCTCGGCTTAACTTTTGGGGCAATGCTGGGAACGGTTTTTTCCTTGGATGGGACGCTGACCTGGGGTATGGCGGTGCTTGGGGGCGTGATACTGGCTATCCTATGTTTTTGGCTGTACCGGGTAGGGATGGCTTTGGCAGGGGCGTTGACAGGATATATATTGCTGCTTTTTCTGTTTCGGGCGTTTGAAAACAATAATCCTGTACTGCCGCTGATGGGAGCGGCTTTAGGGGCGGCCATAGCCGTTTTCTTCACTCGGGAATTTGTGGTGCTGGGAACTGCCGCCGGAGGGTCTGCTGCATTGATTACCGGCCTTTTTGTACTATTTACACCTCTGCGCGAAAATCTTCACCTGTCGGTATTTCCCATTATTCCAGGCCGGGTTTCCGGTATTCTGCTGGCCAGTATCCTGATGGCCGCCCTGGCAGGGGCCAGCCTGCAGGCGATGCTGCTGAAACGGCGCCGGGCCATCGATGAATCGCTTCGCTCTCCCAGGTAATTCGCAGACGGGACTGTCAAAAAATCCGGACGGGCATAAACTGTATTGTACAAGTCCCGCAAAAAAATAAGGACTTACCGATTATTTGAGCCATATCCGGTTCAAACTAACAGTGGGTGATAGGAAATCCATCACCGGAAGGGAAGGAACACTATGAATATTCGCAGAGGCGATATATTTTACGCGGATCTGAGCCCGGTGGTGGGTTCGGAACAGGGCGGTATCCGCCCAGTACTCATCGTGCAGAATGATGTGGGGAACCGGTTCAGTCCTACGGTTATCGCCGCGGCTATCACCAGCCAGAAGGATAAGGCGCGTCTGCCTACCCATATACAGGTGGACTCTGTAGGAAGCGGGCTTGCCAAGGATTCCATTGTTTTATTGGAACAAATCCGTACCATTGATAAAAAGCGGCTGAAAGAACATATGGGGCGGTTAGACGATTTTTCCATGAAACGGGTTAACCAGGCGCTGCAGGTTAGTTTCGGCCTGGGAACGGAACCGCATCCTTCCCAGACCCGCCGGGAAAACCAGGCTACTTGAAAAAGGGATAAAAAAGGCGGGATAGGGAATCCTAAACAGAGGCGGGGAAGCCGTGGTAAAATATCTAGCATTGTTTTTCGTAGCCGGGAGTACCTTTGTGCCTGTGGGGAAAAGGGGTCCTGGGCAAAGGGAGGAATAGGAAAATGGCGAACCTGAGCGAAAAAGAACTCAGTGCCCTGGAAGACGGATTGGATAGGGAACAGCTGCTGATTAAAAAATTTAAAACCTATGCGGCGCTGGCCGCCGACCCGCAGATCAAAACCCAGTGTGAGCAGATCGCCGGTCGTCATCAAGATCATTTCAACCGCCTGACAGGCTTTTTGGGCTGAGCCGCGTACCGAAACGGAACGGCAGGTCTGATCGGATCAAAATAGGAAACCGCTTTGTTTATCGAGCAAGGCGGGGACGGAAAAGCAGAAAGGGTGGTCACATGAATCAAAACCCTTCCA
>CALWMQ010000196.1 GCA_944382025.1 uncultured Clostridia bacterium
CATCTCCATGGCTTTTTTTGCCCTAGGCGTAAAATCCTCCGGGCTCAGCCGGGTGTGCTGCCCGCTGGACTCGCTTTCCACAATCTTCTGCTGGTAGGCGGCGGCAGTCACGCCTTGCCCCCCCATCACCGATGCGGCTACGCCGGTCCCTTCCTGAAGCAGGCCCAGCACAATATGCTCGGTTCCGATATAGGTATGCCCCAGTGCCTGAGCCGACTCAATGGCCAGGTTCAGGGCGGTATTGGCTTTCTCGGTAAATCCTTTGAATCGATACATGGTCAAACCTCCTTAAAAGTGAAGGGGATTTTCTGTCATTGGGCCTTTCCGGTCTCTGCCAGCCGCTCACGGACAATCTTGGCCCGCAGAGCGTCCCGGGCCCCAGGTTCCAGGTCCTCGCCGGCGGCAGCCAGCAGGGTAGCCGGCTGGGCGGCATTGATCAGGGCGCTGACCAGGTCAAGACCCACTCCAGGAAGCATATCCAGGGCCGCTCCCACCCGCACGTTGGAGATCAGCGCCATGAATTCGTCCCTAGTCAGCAGGCGAGCTGTCTGCAGGATTCCCAGAGACCGCCACACCCGGTCTTCAAAATGGGGGTTACGGCACAGTTCTTCCCGTGCTGTCCGCTCCTGTCGGATAATCTGAGCGGCGATACCTTTCAGGTTCTCTATGGCCGCTTTCTCGGAAATTCCCAGCGTCACTTGGTTGGACAGCTGGTAAATGGCCCCTTCCGGTTTCGAGCCTTCCCCATACAGACCGCGTATTGTCAGGCCCAGCTTTGCTACCGTATTGGCCAATTGCTGGATGGCCCCGCTGTCCTGGAGGGCAGGCAGATGCAGCATGATAGAGGCCCGCATACCGGTTCCCAGATTGGTCGGGCATTGGGTCAGGTATCCCAGACGGTCATCAAACGCGAATCGCAGCTGCCCATCCAAAAAACTGTCCAACTGGTCCGCTGTCTCATACGCTTCGTCCAGCTCCAGCCCGGGAACCATCGTCTGGATCCGCAGATGGTCTTCCTCATTGATCATCAGGCTGACATCCTCATCGGCGGAAAGCAGCAAACCCGACCCCTCCTCGCACCGGGAAAATTCCGGGCTGATCAGGTGGCGCTCAACCAGGGACAGCGCCTCCCGTTGGGGCAGATTGGCTACATCGATGTATCGCAGGGAAACCGGAGTGCCTTCTTTGGCGGCAGCTTTACAGATACTGTCCACTACCTGGGCTTTTTGTTCCAGATTCATCTCCGCCGGGAAAGGGTACCGGTTCAAGTTCCTGGCCAGGCGCACCCGGGTGCTGATCACCACATCCCCATCCCGGCCGCTTCTTTCATACCACTTATTGCTGTTCATGAGGGGTCTCCTCCTTTTCCAATTCCTGTATACGATCACGCAGCTGGGCGCAGGCCTCATACTTCTGGTCAGCGATATTGGCCGCCAGCTGCCGGCGGAGTTCTTCCAGTTCCCGGTCCTTTTTCATCTTCTCTCCCGCACCGGCCGGCACCTTGCCGGTATGCTGAGCTTTTCCGTGAATGCGCTGGATGGAAGGCAGCAACCGGTCATAAAAGGTGGTATAGCAATGAGGGCAGCCCGCCTTACCAGATTGGGCGATATCGCTGAAACTTTTCCCGCACACCTCACAGCGCACTGTATCAGCTATGGCCCGGTCGCTAGGTTCGGCAAACAGCGCCCCCCAGAAATTTCCCAGGTCAAACCCCATCCCTTTCCACATACCTACCCCGTGCTTCTGGGCGCATTCCGCACACAAATGCATCTCGGTAGTCTTGCCGTTGACAGTCTTCTTTAAATGGGTAGTCGCTTGGTTCTTGCCGCAGCTTTCGCACAACATAAGTATCTATCATCCTTTCCTGATCTTTTGCGGGCATCCAGCTCCGCCTAGACATTGACAGCCGTAAGCATCTGTTTCATTAAGGCCGCCCGGAGCTTATCTCGCTGATCCGCGGGGATTTGCCGGTAGGCCTGGTCGGTAAGCGCCGCCCCTATGACCCGGGCGGTTTCCGGGCGCAGCAGTTTTTGGGAAACCAGGTTTTCCAGAATAGCCTGGGCCGCAGCGGGAACCAGCTCTTCGCCGATGGAGTTGACAACATGCATCAGCGGCGGGAGATCCGGTTCCCATTTCACCCGCTGGATCCGTATATAGCCCCCTCCGCCCCGGCGGCTCTCCACGATATACCCCTGGGCGGGGGTAAAACGGGAGGTCAGCACATAGGTGATCTGGCTGGGGACACAACCCAGCTGTTCCGCCAGCACATTCCGCTGGAGTTCAGCCGTACCATCCCCCGTCTCCTCCATCCTATGTAGAATATAGGCGGTGATCGCGTCACTTATGCGCATAACTTGCCCTCCTTTCCCTATGATAGATATAGTATACTCCTGATAGTCAGGGAAAGTCAAAGTCAATGAAAGTCAAATTACAGCCGTATCCTTACATGACGGCAAATGGCCGGAAACTGGCATCCTATGGCTCCCGCAAGCTTTCATTTTCTCACTGTAACCGATCTTCAAAGCCGGCATAGTATGGAATGTACCCACTGAAAGGAGGCGGCAAGAAGAGATGTGTCTGAGAAACCTGTTTGGCTGCGGTAATAGCTGCAGCTGGTTCCTGTTCATCATCGTTATTCTGCTCATTCTGTGCAATGACGATAACGATGGCTGTGGCTGCGCCACTCCCTATGACAACGGCTGCGGCTGCTGAGCCCCCCAGTAAGCGTGATGTGACCTATCTAATTTTGAAAGGAGTTAACCCATTATGTGTCTGAGAAATTTGTTCGGCGGCGATTGCTCCTGGTTGCTGTTCATCATTGTCATTCTGCTGATCCTGGATAACGATGATAATGGCTGCGGTTGTGGCAATAACTACAACAACGGCTGCGGTTGCGGCTGCTAAGCCTATAAGGTATAGGAATGGCCGGTGCGGTATATACCGCACCGGCCATTCCCTAGCTTGAGGAAAAATAGGAAGTTACATACAACCGGGTGTTCCGGCAGAACGCCAAAACATCCCCCGCAACGGTAAAACTGCGCTTGGTTTGCGTAAATTTTTTACGTCCCGCAAAATGCGGCGAGGACTCCGCTCCTCGACCTCACCTCCCCTTGCGGTTTTCAAAGCCGTCGGGCGCCGCCCCGGCGGCTGTCGCTTTCGACTGCGGCGCCAACCCCTGCTCGCTGTTTCCAGCCCCGTGGACGCTCCCAGGCGTTGCCTTTTAAAAAGGCTGGCAAAAATTTCCCGGACTAAGGAATAGCCGATACGGCATATGCCGTACCGGCTATTCCTATCAATGCGCTTCCACCCAGCGGATCCCAAAGGCCCTAAAACCAGATACGGGTATTTTCCTTGCGTTCATATGGGTTCTGTTGGTATAGATGGCTTTGAGCGCTTTGCTTACCCTCGCTGGCGTCCCCTTTTTCAGTTGGAAGTCCCACTGTGATTACCGTTTGGTTTTTCCTAGGAAATACAGGTCCTGACAAATATAGGCGGATGTGATAAAATATAACCATGTCCGCCCCTGCAGCCATCTTGGGACAAAAGAAGCATCCGGGAAGGAAGAAAATGATGATTGTCAGTGTCAGCCGCCGTACCGACATTCCGGCCTTGTATACCCCCTGGCTGATGAACCGCCTCCGGGAGGGATTTGTGCTGGTTCCCAATCCACGGAACCCCCACAAACTCAGCCGCATCCAGCTGAACCCAGATACAGTAGACTGCATGGCTTTCTGGAGTAAAAATCCCTCTCCCATGCTGGCGCACCTTCAAGAATTAGAAGATTGGGGGGTACCTTTTTACTTTACCTTTACCCTAACCCCTTACGGTCCGGAACTGGAACCCAGGATCCCTTCAAAAAAACAATTGCTGGATACCTTCCGGCAATTAAGCGACGCTTTGGGTCCGGAGCGGGTTGACTGGCGGTATGATCCCATCATTGTGGACCCGGATCATCCTCTATCCTACCATCTGGAACGGTTCGCGGAATATTGTGCTGCCCTGGCCCCCTGCACTTCCCGCTGCATCCTCAGCTTTGTGGATGACTACACCTATTTACCGCGGCGGTTTTCTCCCATGCAGCCGTTCCAGATCCGGGAAATCGCCGCCGGATTTTCCCGCATAGCGGCACCCTATGGCCTTCCTCTTTTCACCTGCTGTGAGGAGGCGGATCTGTCTTCCTTCGGCATCCGGCACGGCGCGTGTATCGATCCTTTGAAAATTCAGCGGCTGCTGGGAAGCCCCATCCCTTTCCGGAAAGATCCTGGACAGCGGGAACACTGCGGCTGTATCCCCAGTGTGGACATCGGCACCTATGACACCTGTACCGCCGGATGCGCCTATTGCTACGCCACCCATCGGATACAGACCGCCTTGGTAAGGGCAGGGGCACATAATCCCGCCTCTCCTCTGCTGACAGGCTGGCCGGAGGAGGGGCAGGAGATTACGGAACGCTCAATGCCCTCCCTGGTTTACAGGCAGCTCCGCTTTGACTAACACGTTTCATCCGCCGCAATTTCTCTTTGGTCTGCCCATCCACACTGCGGGATTCGATGATTTTCTGTATCGCCTTGTTGAAGGTGAAATCCCCCAGGTGGTTATCCCGTAAAAAAGGCTCCGTGTACTCCGGCAGCTTCACATAACAGATGGAAATCGCCCAGGCAACTGCCATCCGGGCATAGTAGCCGGGATGTTCTACCCTCTCCAGCAAAGGCAGTACCTGTCGTATATGGGATGCGTTGGTATAGTACATCAGCAGCATCACCACGCCAAACCGAACGATAAATTCCTCCTTGTCCAACAGGCACGGCTGCAAAAAGCGCCACATAGCTTCCGGGTATTCCCTGGCGCGTTTCAGGCCGCTGCAAAAGCTGTCGCATACCGACCAGTTATGAATTTTCGGTAGGAAATCGGTAATTTCCGTCAGCCATTCCTCCAGAGGGGCCGGGGCATAGCCAATGACCATCCCCTGAAGCATCACCTCCTCGAAGGAGGCATCTGATGCCTGCCGAAGATAGGCACGCCAATCTTCCTTGGCCAGCTGCCTGGCCAGTTTTCTCAGGGCCGGCAGGCGGACTCCCAGCACATTGTCTACTCCGGGAAGCAGGCCGCTGGAAAAAGATTGAAATCCAGGGTCCGCCAGCTCCTCCAAACGGCTGCGAATCGCTGTATTGTCCATTTCAGTCTCCTTTCTCCCGCAAAAAACCGGGATCACGTTGTAGGCTGTAAAACACCTATATGCAGGAAAAGGCGAATGGCTGTCATCAGACAACAGCCTCCGCCTTCATAAACAGCAAACCGCGGCAACGCTTCCCGTACCATCCTTTTCCGCGGGCAGCGGCTTATTTTCGCCGTATCCTGTCCCTCCATTCCTGCAGCAGCCGGTTTTTCCCAGAATCCGGCCCTTCGCCGGTTCGCCGCAGCTTGGGGAAGGCGTTCAGCAGGCGGCGATGCTGGAAACGGGGACGCAGCAGTTCCTCCCGTTTCTCCTGCAGCGCTTTGACCCTGTCGGAGATATACGCCCGTTTCTCCTGGGCCGTCATAGCTCTCCAAAGCCCCAGCTTAGCTTGCCTCTCGGCTGACCGCTCCCGGTTTCTCACCGTCACCCGGTCATAAACGTCTTCCAGCCGGAGCAGCACATCTTCCGTAGGCAGTTCCAGGTTCTCCCAATGTTCCCGGACCGCCTCCCCCAGTTTTTCCAGCTTTTCCAGCCGGTCGCCGATAGACAGTGCCGCTCGGATCGAGAAAACGCAATCCACAACCATCGTCGTCCCCAGCGTCAGGGCGATTAACATGGGCAGTCCATTCCACTGCCCATATAGCCAGTGAACCCCCTTTTCAAACAGGGGCTGGATCACAAACACCAGTGCCGCTGCCAACACCCCCCAAGCGATAGAAACCCATAGGCAAATACGGCCGTTTAGATTATGTTTTTCCTTGGAATAATCCCACCACCGGGCGTGAAACAGCTTTTCCATCAGCCAGGAAGTAAAATATTCCAGGGCAGAGGCGATCATCCCGCCGATAACGAATACGGCCGGCACCGCTATCCACAGATGATCCAGCCCTCTGCGCAGCGGCAGCAGGGCGGTAAGGATCAACAGCGCCCCACAGCCATAAATCGGGCAGATAGGCCCGTTGAGAAAGCCCCGGTTGACAAACCGCCGCTCCCTCACCGAGCATTGGACTGTCTCCTGGGCCCAGCCAATAAAACTGTAAATAAAGAAATACAGCACCATATCCGCCCATGCATATGGCATCTTACGCCGCCCCTATCTGTCGAATCTTGTCGAAATATTGGGTAATAAAACGCTGTACACCAGTGCGATGAATCCCGCCAGGCTTCCCCTGTCCCCGCCGGTCACCCGATGGGACCAGAACACGTCCGGATGGCACCGGGTACACAGGTCGGTAACGGTGATATGCCTAGGGTCAATTCCAGCCTCCATGAGGATGCGTCGGTTTACCTCCCACAGGTCAATGTAGAATTTATCCCCGGGCCTGGCCTGGAAACAGGTGTCATCAAATTCCCTCATACCGCTGAACGCCTCATATACCGGGGTATCCACCTCAAAACAGCATGGGCCGATAGACGGCCCAATAGCCGCCAGAATATCCTTCCGGTTACAGCCGTAATCCCGGCACATCCTCTCTACAGTAACCGCGCCGATGCGGGCTACCGTACCCCGCCAGCCGGAATGGGAGGTGCCTACCACCCGCTTGACCGGATCCGCAAAAAACAGCGGGACACAGTCGGCGTATTGGGTACACAGCACCACCCCAGGCTCATCGGTCAGCAGCCCATCGATGTCGGCGTATCCCCTATCCCGGGTAACCCCTCGTCCCCGGTCCGCGGCCGTGGCGTTATAGATGGTTGTATGGTGTTTCTGGGCGGAAATCACCACCTGTTCCTCCCTCACCCCTATAGCCTGACAAAACCGGCGGAAATTCTCCCGTACCCTTGCCGGGTCATCCCCCCGGGTAAAACTCAGATTCATGGAGGCATACATCCCCTGGCTGACGCCACCCAGACGGGTAGAAAATCCGTGGCGTATAAAGGGTACCGCGTCAAAAGACGGAAAGGTATAGTATACCAGGTCCTGCGCCTGATGCGCACGCAGGCTATGGGTTTCCGGCAGATGCACAGGCGGATCCTCCTTTACAGAACATTTGTGTTTTAGTATAGCATACCCGCTCCCGTTTGGCAATCGTCATCAAGATCAAGGCGGCCAGCCGTCTATCGGACAGACGGTAAAAACCGGCATGGACAGCCGTTCTGCCGCCGCGTGCCGGTTTCAAGATGCCCTGTTTGTGTTAAACCATGAAAATGACCTTCAGTACCAGAAGGGTAACCACTCCGGGCACGCCCAGGAACAGGCAGCTAAGCCCGGAAAGCAGATTCAGCCCCAGAGATACCCCGGTGAAGGCGCCCGCCACATTGACCGCCGCCAGAGCGCACAACCCTTGGGCACCGCTTCCCAGCAGGCCACGAACTGGCTTTTTGCTGCGGAACAGGGCGATCCATACGGCCAGAAGTACCAACACCGCTACACCGCACAGGGCAATTTTTAAAAAAAGGCTCATTGTCATCCCTACCCTCTCCACCCCGCTCGCCACGCGGCAGGGCTTATATCATCCGTTCATCTCCCGCAATCCAGACGAAGCTGTCCCGGCATCCCGGCTTTTCGCCAGCCGGATCAGATAGCGGTACCGGGCCCGGAGCGCCTCCATTTCAAAAATACACGCCTCGATCATATCGTTGTCGGTCTCCATTTCAAAGCGCGACTGTACACAGTCCAGCTGATGGCACACTTCCCGGATGGCCTCCCGCATCTCATCGGGCCGTTCCTCCGGCTTAAACAAAACGCGTTTGAGAGCGTTCTCCATTCCCTTCCCGCCTTTCAAAAAATTCTATGCCTAGTATTGGCAAAATATACCGGCCTAATCAGCCGGGCGGAAAAGTCCTGTTTGCCCCCACGCTTTAACCGTGATATACTGTTTTTAGAAGAAACGTTGTTACAGGGATGACTGCCAACAGTTGTCTTTTCGTTGGAAGGAGGTTCTTTTATGGAACAATGGCA
>CALWMQ010000197.1 GCA_944382025.1 uncultured Clostridia bacterium
GGATCGGAAAATGTTAAGAGCGGCGATGCCGTGCTGTCGTTGGAAGCCGGCATCGATACCAGCGCGTCTGCGACATTGAATCTTAGCTATGAAAAGCCAAAGGTCTCCGGCAATTACCGCGATACCTTAACCTTTAAAGTCGATCTGGATGGCGGTTATGTTCGTTATCCTGCTGCAGAAGGCTTGGCAGTATTGGCTACCAAGAATACCGCTACCTTTGAAGCATATAGCGGCACCATTGCAGGGGAAAAGGATGTCATGGAACTGTGTATCCCGGCAAATGACAGCTGGAATACGCAGATCGGTCCTCATCTGATCGCTAAGGGTGAGGGACAGTCCTTTGACGCTGTGCGTAACAATTTGAAGAAGCTGGGATATAAGTATGCGTACGTCGATTTCTGCATCACTGATGGCGGCGTTTCTCTGACGGCAAATGCAGTAGATAACGATGAGAATCCTACGGTACTTTTTTCAAACATTCGTATGAATCTGAATACGGTGGATGGCACGATCGCCTGGCAGGGCAGTAAGACAGATAACGAAAAAACCTATATTACGGTTTTGGACAGCAACGGAGATGTTGCAACCTCAATTCAAGCGGGCGTTTGGTATACTGCCAAATTTAAGCTGCAAATTTATATGGAGGGAAAGACCACATATGCCGGCTTCTGCGGCGCCAACGGCGTGGGTGGTACCATTTACCTCGGCGAGGTTCGCTACGAATAACCTTTCTCTCCCGCCAGAAAAAACAGCCCTTAATGCCAGTCAGGCCACCGGTAAAAAGCGGGTGACTTGAAAGCGCCTAAAAGGGCAGCGAATTGTCAAACTAAGTGCAACAGGAATCAAGTTCAAAGTCCCATAATTCCTGAGCAGAACGGAAGTTAAGAACCTTACGGGGCCTGGCGTTTATGAGCGCCAGGTTTCGTTTTAGTGTGGCAGGAGCAACACGGGAAAGATTTCTACCTTTGGGATAAAACTCCCGGAGCAGGCCGTTTCGGTTCCCGTTTGTGCCTTTCTGCCAGGCACAGTAGGGGTCGGCCAAATAGACACCGCAATGTAACCGTTCCTCAATGCGGCGCCAGTTAGCAAATTCTGTACCCCGGTCGCAGGTAATGGTCTTGACCAACTGCGTAGGGGAGGCCGACAGTGTAGCGACAATGGCGTTTTCTATGGTCTCCGCTCGTCGGTCAGGTATTTTCACTGCAATGCAAAACCGGGTCTTTCGTTCTGCCAAGGTGGCAAAGCAGGCTTTGTTTTTGCTCTGGCCGCTCACTACAGTATCTGCTTCCCAGTGTCCGTTTTTCTGACGGCTGTATACCGACTTGTCCCGTTTGCGGATGGACTTTCCCTTGCTGTATTTGCTCCGCGTTTCTTTTCCTCCGTGGCTCTTTCCCTTGCGGCGCAGTACTTTCAGGTTGCCGTTTACCAGGTATTTCTCGTAGAGCCACCGATAGATTGTGCGCCAGCTAGGCATTTTTAGTTCGCAAGGGGTACATGCGATCTGCTCCGGATACCACGTTGCCCGCAGATTTTCCTCTATGTAGTCAATTACTTCTTGAGAATGGAACATCCCCCGGTGGCAGTAGGAACGCCGTAGCATATACTTCTTTATATACTTCTTTTGTGCTGTGTGCGGGTAGTAGGTCGGAATGTCGTACATATGGGTGCAGTTCCGCCGTATCTCCCGCGACACCGTGCTCACGTTCCTCCCAATCAGCCGGGCTATCCCTCGGTAACTCAATCCATCCGCATAATATTTCCGTATACAACTGCGCTCTTCCATGGTAAGATGATGGTAGTTCATACAGTTCCTTCCTGGTGTTTTGGTTGTGTGGTTACTCCATTCTACCACAGGCTCCTGTATGAACTTCTTTTTATTTCCCTACAGCGTTGTACTTGACAGTATAATTCACCGCAACACAAAAAAGAGCAGGCACGACAGTGCCTGCTCTTTTAATTGCTTTTTACCGGTGATCCCCCATGAAGAACAGGGCGATAGTACCGGGTCCGGAATGGCTTCCGATGACAGTACCGATGGTATTGATGAGGAAGGTTTTGGCGCCAACCATCTCCCGGACATATTTTTCCACCTTCTGAGCGTCTTCCAAGGCGTCGCCGTGGGAAATGAAGACCATCTGTTCCTTGACATTGGGCAAAGCGGTCTCCCGCATCTTTTCCACCAGGGCTTTTAAGGAAGCGTCCCGTCCCCTGGCTTTGCTCATGAGGATCAAATGCCCCTCATCATCTACATGGAGCACCGGCTTGATACCCAGAAGGCCGCCGAAAATCGCGGAAGCCTTGGAGACACGGCCGCCCCGATGGAGATGCATCAGGTCATCCACTGTAAACCAATGGCACAGATGGAGTTTATTGTCCTCCAGCCATTGGAAGTTTTCCTCCATAGTCATGCCGGCCTTCCGGTTTTCATCGGCGTAATAGACCAACAGACCTTCGCCCATAGAGGCGGCCAGGGAATCCAGGACCAGGATTTTCCGGTCAGGGTATTTTTCACGCAGTTCTTCGGCACCCCGGCGGCAGGACTCGTAGGTACCCGACAGGCCGCTGGAAAAAGCGATATGGAGCACGTCTTCCCCAGCCGCCAAAAAGGGCTCCGCAAATTCTACAAACTCGTAAGAATTCACCTGCATGGTGGAAGAAGGGTTTCCTTTGCGCAGCTCATCATAAAATTCCCTGGGGGTCATTTTCAGGTCGGGGTCTTCCCGATATTGGGTATTGTTCAACTGAAAGCACAGGCCCACATACGGAATATGGCGTTCTTCGTAAAAGGACTGGGGAAGATCCGCCGTGGAATCGGTGGTAATCCGGTAACTCATATGCATCCTCCTGCCCAAGATCTAGTTTTCAATACCATGTTACATTATTTTACTCTGTATGTCAAGGCGAATTCCATAATTTTGCATCAAGCTGGGATACTCCAAGTATGCCCGCTGCTGTGGCGTCTATTCTGTTCCATGGGGGTATGCACAAAAAAGCCTCCCACACGGTATGATGAGGAAAAGTTTTTTCGGCAACCGTATTCCGCCATGCGCTCCGGTATTTGGCGTTTAGGTGACAGAAAAGCCGAGATGGCGAACCATCTCGGCTTTGTGATTATTTCTGATGGATGGTGGTAATTCCCTTATGGGGTTCTCGACGGAACAAGTCTAAGAGAGGAAAGCTGGAACTGAGGGGCTGAACCGGCCGATCCAGATATACTCTTCCGGCGGTTTCGCCGAAGGCCATCACCATCATAAATACCCCTACTAGTTTGGGACACAGGAACTGGAATTCCACCATACTGTTAGCGATAAAGGCGCACGTGAAGGCCAGAAACACACCGCCTAACCAATGGGTTTCTTTTTGCCTGAGCAAATCGAATCCAATACGGCTGATTTTCCATCCGGCGAAGGCGATGAGGCCTAAA
>CALWMQ010000198.1 GCA_944382025.1 uncultured Clostridia bacterium
GTCCACCTCGTCCACGATGGCGTAATGATGGGGCCTCTGGACCTTATTCTCCTTATAGATCACCATGTTGTCCCGGAGGTAATCAAACCCCAGTTCGTTGTTGGTGCCGTAGGTGATATCGGCGCTGTACGCCTCCCGGCGGGATTTGTTATCCAGGTCATGGACGATCAGGCCCACCGTCAGGCCCAGATACCGGTATACTTTCCCCATCCATTCGCTGTCCCGTCGGGCCAGGTAATCGTTGACCGTGACGATATGGACGCCCTTGCCGGACAAGGCGTTCAAATAGGCGGGAAGGGTAGCAACCAAGGTTTTACCCTCACCGGTTTTCATTTCGGCGATACGGCCCTGGTGGAGGATAATACCGCCCAAGACCTGTACAGGGAAGGGGCGCATGCCCAGTACGCGGTCGCTGGCTTCCCGGCAGGTAGCAAAGGCCTCAGGCAAAATGTCGTCCAGACTTTCGCCGCAGGCGAGTCGATCCTTGAGTTTACCGGTCTGAGCCTTCAGTTCCTCCTCGCTCATGGCGCGGTAGGCTTCCTCCAAGGCCAGCACCTTGTCACAAAGGGGCTGGATACGTTTAATTTCCCGTTTGCTGTAATCGCCGAACAGTTTTTTGAGTAACGCCATTCTGGTCACCTCATTGGATATATTGGACCGGTTCGCACCGTCTTTTAAAAGAGAACGCATAAAATATATACAATATCTAAAATATCATATCATAAAACCGGAAGGGTTACAACCGGTTTTTATGGGAATTTTACAGGATTTCTGCTATTCATACAAGGCAATGAAACATGGATCCGAGGCTCTGTCTCCGCCAGCCGCCCAGCGGGCTAAGGTGCAGCTGTTTTTATGAATTGAGAGTTGCGTCCGGAGAGAATCCATGGTATACTTTCCATGGAAACTATTCAGGGAGGGCTATATTATGCTGATCAAGCAGCTTTCCGTATTTGTTGAGAACACCTCCGGCCGCCTGGCGGATATTACCGCTGTCCTGGCCCAGTCGGGGATTGACATCCGGGCTTTGTCTATTGCGGACACTACCAGTTTCGGGATCCTGCGGTTGATTGTCAACCGCCCGGACGCGGCGGAGCAGGCGTTGAAGGAGGCTGGGTTTACCGTGTCGCTGACCGACGTGATTGCCATCGGCATGGAGGACTGTCCCGGGGCCTTCGCCAAAGCGATGCAGGCTTTGGCTGACGCGTGTATCAGCATTGAATATATGTACGCTTTCAATTCCCGGGATCAGGGCCGCGCCTGTGTGATCCTTCGCGCCAAGGAGGAAAAAGCCGCTGTGGAAGCTTTGCAGGCCCGGCATATTGAAATTTTGGACGCGGCCAAGGTCTGCACCATGTAAACCGGAATATCTTTGCCGCCGGGCAGCCTGCTGCCCGGCGGTTTTTCCATAGGAGACCACAGCACCCGCAGGGTTAGGGCGGTTGACTGTAAAGACTGGGCAAAGATCTGGCCGCAATTTATCACTGCCCTCCCCCATATGTGCTAAGCGGTACGCCCCGTTTATAGGCTGGTCAATACTTTGAAACAGTCTGATCCGCCACATGCGTTTTTCGGCGCTGGTTATATGCAACAGAAGGCTTTGCCTGGATGGGAATACGGCTCTTACGAATTCAGGCGGCCATTGGCGGATTGTTACCAAGAATTTGGAAAGAAACCTCATTGAGTGAAAAGGGGTATCCCTGATGAAAAAGGTAGTTATCGCCATGGATTCTTTTAAAGGGAGTCTGACAGCGGTGGAAGCCTGCCGTGCGGTAGAGACCGGTTTTCGGCGCGCCTCTAGCGAGTGGGAGATTCAGACGATTCCCATGGCGGACGGCGGGGAAGGCACAGTGGATAGTTTTCTGCGGGCCTGCGGCGGCCGAAGGGTGGCAGTGTCGGTAACTGGTGTGTTTGGGGAACCGATGGAAGGCTTTTACGGTCTTCTGAACTCAGGGAATACCGCCGTTGTGGAAACCGCGGCGGCATCTGGAATTATTGGTATTCCGGCAGACAGGCTGGATCCTCTGGAAGCCACCACTTATGGTACGGGGCAGCTGATCCGGGCTGCCTTGGAGCAAGGCGCTAGGAACCTGATTGTGGGATTTGGGGGCAGTGCGACTACCGATGGGGGCATGGGTGCCCTGCAGGCGCTGGGAGTCCGGTTTTACGATAGGGATGGAGAACTGCTGGGCCAAGGCGGCCGGGAAATGGAGCGGGTTGCTGAGATGGATGTGTCGGGACTCCTGCCGTCAGCCCGGGAGGCGCGGTTCACCTTTGCCTGTGATGTAGAAAATCCTTTTTACGGTCCTCATGGGGCGGCGATGGTTTACGGCCCCCAGAAAGGGGCGGATGCCGCTGGGGTGGAGCGCCTGGACCGTGGACTTCAGAATCTGGCGGAGATTCTTTACCGGGGTACAGGACGGGATATTGCCAGTATTCCCGGGTCCGGGGCCGCGGGCGGTCTGGCGGGTGGTCTGTTCAGTGTGCTTCACGCTCAGATGGTCAGCGGTTTCCAGGTGCTGTGTAAAGCCTCGGGGCTGGAAAAGAAGGTCGCTGAATCCCGGCTGGTAGTGACCGGCGAGGGGAGAACCGATGAACAGACTGTGTGCGGGAAACTGGTCTGCCGGCTGGGAGAGTTGGCTGGTAAATACCAGGTACCGGCAGTATGTATCAGCGGGACGGTGCTGGCGTCCGCCCGGAACTTGTATAGCCATGGGATTACCGCCCTGTTTTCGTCAGCCAATCGCCCTATGGATTTAAAGCAGGCTATGGAGAACGCGGCAGTTCTCTTGGAGAACGAGGCGGAAAATGTGGCCCGCCTGTTGGGATGAGAAAACCGGCAAGACGGGCCCGGAAGCTATAGGGGGCCCGCTTAAAGGCGAGGCGGGCAGTCCAAGCCGCAAGGAATAACAGCGGTTTTCACGAGTTTAAGTCCCGGTTCCTGTAAACGCAAGGCTCCTAAAGATGAAGGCGGTTTTTATTTGCCCGCATTCAAGATACCATTAAGTAATTTCCCAGGGAACTCCCTGACGAAAAGCACCTGCCAGTGTTACCTACCAGGGGAGCATCCAAGGCTCAGACTCCGTCATACCGTTAAAAACAGAAAGATTTGGAGACGGATCTCATAGAGTAGAACACGATTTCCCAGGATATTGGTTATGCAATGGGATACAAAAGTACCGCCGCTTTCCTTTGGCTGCAACAGTCTGAAGCGGCGGTACTTCCATCAGTCAAGATATCAGGCGAGGGGACCGGGATATGCGAGCCGAACGGGAATCCCAAGGGGCTGTTTCAAGGATTCTCCCGGGACCTTCTGGCACTTCTGAGAGGAGCGCCAAGCCAGCGGTGCGTGGCAGACAGGGGGAGAGAAGCTAGAAAATCCTTATTCTGGGCCAAAAACTCCCGAAAGTTTTGAAAGTGTTCCTGTTGGTATATCCGACGGCTGCTGCTGACCCCAAGGGCGTCCAGCCCGTTCCGGCGAGCTAAGTACAAAGCCCGATACAAGTGGTACTGCTGGGTCACAATGACCGCAGAGCGCATACCATAGACGGATTTAGCCCTGACCACTGAAGCGGAGGTGGAATATCCGGCAGGATCAAAATAAATATCCCTAGTAGGAATATCCGCCTGTTGGGCTATGCGAAACCTTACGGCGGGTTCGTCATAGGCGGTGCTGCTCCGGTCGCCGCTGAGCAGCAGCTTTTTGCCGGCTTTCAGGCGATACAGGTCAATGGCGGTTCGCATCCGGTCAGCCAGCATATCCGAAGGGGAGTTGTCAGGGCGTATGCCGGCACCCAGAACGAGAATACAGTCTGCCTGATGATTGACGACAGACTGTGGCAGACGGATTCGTTCCTTGGTGGAGCGAACGACATGGCGACTGACTGCCAAGGGTACGGCAGCTAAAGCCACAGGAAAAACAACTGATATGGGACTGTGGCGGGGACCTGTCATGGCCAAACCTCCTTTTTCCATATTTTAGATAATTCCCTGTGAATTGTCAACTCTTCAGAAGCAGGGGCGGTTTTTCAATTGCGTACATAGACCAGATGGGAAAAACAAACAGTGGGGCGACGTAGACAGAGCATCAGGGGCTGAAAGGAGATGATGGCTACTGCGGCCATATTCGGAATAGGAAAGTGCTGTTAATAGAGAGACTGGGATCCAGCGGAGGAGAATAGATAGTATTGACGTGTCAGTACGAAGGGATGATGAACGGGCTGGTGCATGGACGGCTGGTTTCAACGGTGAGTATCTGGTTATCCCATGAACAGGTTCCTCTCTATACATAAGGCCGCGGCAGAGAAAAGGGATATCAAAAGAAAGAAACAGATCGGCTCTTTGACAGGGATAAAATGGATATTGGTAAAATATGGTGACAATCCCTAGGAAGATTCTATTGAAGAGAAAAATTGCCGAGGTCATTTGTCTATTGAGTGCGCAGTATGAGACTGAAGCGAACGATCAGTATGCATACCACATAATGAAGATGGTGGCACGATCAAGGGCCTCGAGTTTAAGTCCCCTGGAAGTAAAAAAGTTTTGATAATCGATACGGCGTTGTCAACGGAACCTTGCTGTTATTGTTCTCAAAAACACGGGCGACATTGAAAAAAGGTGTTGACAAACCACCTTTCTCCCATTATAATATATTGCGTTGCAGCGCTGTGCGCGGTTGTCAGATGGCCCGGTAGTTCAGCTGGTTAGAACGCTAGCCTGTCACGCTAGAGGTCGACGGTTCGAGCCCGTTCCGGGTCGCCATTTATGCTGTTATAGCTCAGTAGGCAGAGCACTTCCTTGGTAAGGAAGAGGTCACCAGTTCGAATCTGGTTAACAGCTCCAGAATTGTTCCACAATATGGAACACACATCGAAAACCCGCTGTTTAAGCGGGTTTTCAGTGTTTTCAGGGCAAAACAAGGAATGTCAACAAACGACAAACATTTGCCTGATTCTCCGGTCAACACGGACTTGAACCGGAGAGAATGCACTGAAAATTGAATTAAGGGTGATTTTAGCGCCTTTCTTTTACTCAACTCGGGTTAAAGAAAGGCGCTTTTTCTTTTGCCTAAAATTTGAAAAGGAGGGAACGTTATTAGGATGAGAACTATCGGCGCTTTTGCAACCCATCCGGGAAAGAGAAGCGAAGCCCTGAAAAAACAAAATGAAGACTATGCACATGCATGGGAAAAGAACGGCATCCATTTCCAAGCGGTTGCGGATGGCAACGGAAGGACCGATGCACTGAATCCGGCACCTTTTCTTATAAATGAAGTGCAGCGGTTTATAGACGCTTATTCGGATCCTCAAATGACCGCCGCGGAAATAAAACGGATGGTAAAAGGGGCTGTACACTGTGCAAATCGGGTTTTGCTTGCTTTCAAACGCGGGGGCGGAGAAAAATATGCTTCCGACGTATTTGCCTCGCTTGATATGACGGCAATTACACCCGAAGGCGACTTGATTACGGCACATACTGGCGATAGCCGCACATACTTGCTCAGGGATAATCGTTTGCATCAGCTGTCCAAGGATCATACCGAAGCACAGCGGTTATGCGATGCAGGAAAGATCACAAAAGAACAGATTTTTACGCATCCAGACCGCGATATTCTCTTTTCTGCTTTGGGATTCGACAATCCTGAGATAGATGTAAGAGACGGCCGGGTAAAGAAAGGCGATATCATCATGCTGCTGACTGACGGAGCGCATAAACTGATAAATCCTTCGCAGCTAAATGAAATTGTCATTTCGGCAGGCAACTGCTACGACACCTGCACTGCAATCATAGAAGCCGCCAATATGCTCGGTGGTCCGGACAATATTGCGGTTTGCGTTACATACATACCTGATTCATAATACTCAAACGGCATGGCAACGAAGTGATTCGCTGCCTTTCCTGTTATAAAGCAAAGCCGATCGTCGATGAAAATGCGTATTTTTAAAAAAATATCGAATAAACATATTGATTTCGGCAAAAGCTTATGATATACTAACAGTAGATAAAAATGCGTGCATACGCAATTTTGAAGAACGGGAGAGCGGTTATGATACAGCGTCAACGATATCTCGATAAACTGATTCATAAAAAAGAGAACGGTATGGTCAAGGTCATTACCGGAATCCGGCGGTGCGGGAAGTCGTACCTTTTATTTGAAATCTATCGTCAGTACTTAAACAGCATCGGCGTCGACGACGAGCATATCATTATGCTTGCCTTGGACGACGACGAGAATATCCGATACAGAAATCCCATTGAGCTGGGGCAATATGTCCGCAGCCTGCTGACCGACAAGGACAAAATGTATTATGTTTTCCTGGATGAGATTCAAAAGGTTGCAGCGATACCAAATCCGTACCTTCCCGGCAGTGATGAAAAGATCGGTTTCGTAGACGTTTTGCTTGGGCTGATGAAAAT
>CALWMQ010000199.1 GCA_944382025.1 uncultured Clostridia bacterium
GGCCATTGTGGGCCGCCCCAATGTGGGTAAGTCCTCCCTGCTCAATGCCATTGTCGGCCATAAAGTCGCTATTGTATCAGATAAGCCCCAGACTACCCGTAACCGGATCATGGGTGTCTATACCCAAGGCCCTCTGCAGCTGGTATTTCTGGATACTCCCGGCGCTCATCGGCCCCGGACCCGTCTGGGGGATTTCATGGTGAAATCCATCAGTGAAGCGGTGTCCGGAGTGGATGCTGGCGTACTGGTGGTCGAGCCCCGTCCAGTGATTCGGGAAGAAGAACGGGCCCTGTTGGAGCAGTTCCAGGGACAAAAGCTGCCGGTGCTGCTGGTTATCAACAAGATTGACACCCTGGAGGATAAAGGCATCCTGCTCCAATGCATGGATGCCTGGCAGAAGGAATTTGCCTTTGCCGCCATCCTTCCTGTGTCCGCCATGACCGGCGAGGGAGTGACGGATGTACCTGCCGAGCTGTCCAAGTATGCCTTTGAAAGCCCCCATTTCTTCCCGGACGACGCGGTCAGCGACCAGCCGGAACGGGTGATCTCCGCCGAGCTGATCCGGGAAAAAATGCTGCTCCTCCTGCGGCAGGAAATCCCCCATGGGATTGCCGTCACCATCGAGAGCATGGCTGAACGGGAATCCCCTAAAGGAACCATCCTGGATATTGAAGCCAACATTTATTGCGAAAAGGACAGTCATAAAGGGATGATTATCGGCAAAAAGGGAGCTATGCTGAAGGAAATCGCTTCCCAGGCCCGGATGGAAATGGAATCCCTGTTCGGCGCCAAGGTCAATCTCCAGTGCTGGCTCAAGGTGAAGGAAGACTGGAGAAACAGGCAGGGCCTGTTAAATGGTTTTGGATATAAATTGTAATGATTCCTTTTCATTCGGTTGAAAAGGATTGTATTTGTCAAAAAAATTGTTTTACCGCTCCCACTGGCGTTATTTCGGACCGGGAATCCAGCAACTGTTGGTTATGGAATTTCCAATTTCTGCCCTCCACAGTTTTCCGGGTATCTTCTTCCCAACTCTGCGCATGGTATGAGTAGAAACTCATATTGGATCGGAGGACGATGGGATGAAACGGGAAAACTATTGGTCAGCCTTTGCGAAAACCGGCCGGATCGAGGACTATCTCCGCTATTGCGGTGTGGATATCTATGAAACCGGCGTCAACGCCGTAACCTCTCACCAAACACAGGAGGCACCTCCCCATGCGTCTGACAACCGACGCCCTGATCATTCGGGAAAACAACAATATCGGTGAAGCGGACCGGTTTGTCAATGCCCTGACCCGGGATCTGGGAGTGGTACGCGCCTCGGCCAGAGGCGCCCGCAATATCAAGTCTCGGAATAGCTCCGCCACCCAGTTGCTGTCCTATTCCCGCCTGACCCTGTACAAAGGGCGGGATAAATACATAATCGATGACGCGGAACCGCTGCAGGTGTTCTTCGAGGTACGGAACGATATCGCCAAGCTGAGCCTGGCCCAGTATTTCTGCGAATTGGCCGGTGTTCTCGCTCCCAGGGAAGAGCCTGCGGAGGATTTTCTTCGCCTGTTGCTGGGCGGCCTGCATTTCCTATCCAGGGATTCCCGGGATATCCGTCAGATCAAGGCAGTGGTGGAACTGCGCAGTCTGTGCCTGTCCGGCTATATGCCGGATCTCACCCTGTGTGCTTCCTGCCGTGAGGAGAAGGGTCAGCCCCTATTTTTTCTTCCCCGGGAAGGGGTACTGTGCTGCCAGGCCTGTCTCCGGCCGTCCAACGCCCTGCCCCTTTCCCCCACAATTTTGGCGGCATTACGGCATATAGCGGCCGCCCCTCTGGAAAAGGTGTTTTCCTTTTCCATCCCCCCCGATCAGTACCCTATACTGGAACAGACCGTGGAAACCTTTCTGTTATCTCAGCTGGATCGTGGATTCAAAACCCTGGATTTTTATCATGCCCTATGAATCCATCCAAAAAACCGTGTACCAGCTATCCTTTACGTTTCCACAGCTCATACACCTATACAAGAAAGGCATGAACCTCAATGAACCGACATTACAAGGCTCTGGAACTGGATAAAATCCTGGAGCTGCTGGCAGGGGAAACCGGCTGCGAGGACGCGGCACGGATGGCCCGGGAACTGGAGCCCACCCCTTATCTAACCCTTGCCCAGCGATTGATGGACGAAACCGACGCAGCCTACCAGCTCATGGCCCGTTTCGGCAGTCCTTCCTTCGGCCAGATGAAAAATGTGACCAACGCTCTCCGCCGGGCGGGAGCCGGGGCCAGTCTCTCCTTCCGGGAACTGCTGGATATCGCCGAAACCCTTCGGGTCATCCGCTCCATCTCCGAATGGCGCAGCCACTGCGCCGGTATGGAAACCTGCCTGGATGAGCGGTTTTCCATGCTGGTTCCCAATAAATACCTGGAAGAAAAAATTAATACCACCGTGGTTTCCGAAGAAGAGGTTGCCGATAATGCTTCCCCTGCCCTTAACGATATCCGGCGGAAAATGCGGGCAGCCTCCTCCCGTATCCGAAAACAGCTGGATAAACTGATCCGTTCCCCCGCTTACCAGAAGGCTCTGCAGGACCCTATCGTCACGATCCGGGGCGGCCGGTTCGTGGTGCCGGTCAAAGCGGAACACCGCGGCGAAGTTCCTGGATTGGTTCACGATACCTCCGCTTCCGGCGCTACCGTCTTTGTGGAACCCATGGGTTCTGTTGAGGCCAATAATGAACTGAAGGTTTTGGAGTCCCGGGAGGCCGCGGAAATTGAACGGATTATCGCGGAATTGTCCGCCGAGGCCGGTTCCTTCGCCGACGCGATTATCGCCGACTACGAAATTCTGCTGGAAATCAACCTGATTTTTGCCAAAGCCCGCCTGGCATACAAAATGAAGGCGGTACGGCCTCAATTGACCGCCGACGGCCATATCTTGCTGCGCCGGGCCCGCCATCCCCTGATCGATCCTAAAAAGGTGGTCCCCATTGACGTAGAGCTGGGCGGGGCGTTTGACACCCTGGTCATCACCGGCCCCAACACCGGCGGTAAAACCGTTACCTTGAAAACCCTGGGGCTGCTTTCCTTAATGGCTATGTGCGGCTTAATGCCTCCTGTCAGCGACGGCAGTTCCCTTTCGGTATTCTCAACCATTCTGGCGGACATTGGGGACGAGCAGTCCATTGAGCAATCCCTCTCCACTTTCTCCGCCCACATGACCAACATTATCCAGATCCTGAAAAGCGCTGGAGAAGGCAGCCTGGTGCTGATCGACGAGTTAGGAGCGGGTACCGATCCGGTAGAAGGCGCGGCTCTGGCTATCGCCATCCTGGAGCAGCTCCGCCAGCAAGGGGCCAGAATTGCCGCCACCACTCATTATGCTGAACTGAAGGCCTACGCTATCCACACCCCACGGGTCGAAAACGGCAGCTGTGAATTCGATGTAGCTACCCTGCGGCCCACTTACCGGCTGCTGGTAGGGGTACCGGGACGGTCCAACGCCTTTGCTATCTCCCAGCGCCTGGGTATGGAGGAAGCCCTGGTAAACCGTGCCCGGGATCTGGTATCCGGGGACAACCGGCGGCTGGAGGACGTAGTGACCAACCTGGAGGAACGCCGGCAGGCTCTGGAAGAGGAACTGCGGGAAGCCCGGGCAGCCCGTGAGGCGGCGGCTTCTGCCGGACAGAAGGCGGAGGCTGAACTCCGGGAACTGGAAAAGCTGCGTCATGACGAGTTGGAAAACGCCCGGAACGAAGCACGACGCATTATTGAGCGTGCGCGGCATGAAGCCCAGCTCCTGATGGATGAACTGGACGATCTGCGCAAACAGAAAAACGCCGCGGATTTCGCCGCCAAAGCTCAATCCGCTAAAAGCCTTCTGCGTTCCCGCCTTAACGCCGTAGAAAACGCTATTGACCCTGTTCATGAAAAGCGCCAGGACAACTATATTCTGCCTCGTCCCCTGAAAGTGGGTGATCAGGTACTGCTGGTGGATATTGACAAAGCCGCCACTGTGCTCGGCCTGCCGGATTCCTCCGGCCATGTGGAGGTACAGGCGGGAATTATTCGCACCCGGGTACCGTTGTCTAACCTGCGGCTGCTGACCAATAAAAACAGCGGTAAACCCGCCCCATCTTCCCCAAGAAAAGGGAGCTCCCGTATCGACAGCAGCCGAGCTACCCGCTCGGTACGCACGGAAATCGACCTGCGTGGAAAAATGGTGGACGAGGCCCTGCTGGAAACCGACAAATTCATTGACGACGCGGTCATGTCGGGTATCGGCCAGGTTACCATCATTCACGGCAAGGGAACCGGCGCTCTGCGAGCGGCTATCCAGGATCATCTGCGTACCCATCCTTCAGTAAAAAGTTATCGGTTGGGAGCCTTTGGCGAGGGAGAGACCGGCGTCACCATTGCGGAACTGAAATAACCGGTAGGTACCGCCCCATAGGGCCAGAGTACGTGGATCGCAGTACATTGCGGCGGCAAAATGGTTACATCTCATATATACAGCAGCGGCGCGTTCCCCTAGGAACGCGCCGCTGTTTTTGTCCGTTTGTTTTTTCTCAGCAACCCTGTATTCGTAAAGCGCTTCGCTGAAAATTCTCCATACACAGCTGTCGGTACTCCCTTACAACAGTGCTGCAGCCTGCCGCCCTGCCTTCATACAGCCATCACGCCACAACCCATTGCAAGATGTCCTTGGGTCTATCGGTTTCGTAATACGGCCGGGTCAATACCCCAGCAGTGCCATATGGCACAAGCCCGCGAAATCCCGTACCCAATAGCTACCCAGCAAATAAAACGGAGAATGGGCGGTCACTGCCCCTACCTCTTCAAATCCCGCTCTTTTGGCAAAGGATTGCCCCCTCAGCTGATGAAATTCCTGGGTGGCGATGGCTACGGCGGGGTTCAGCCCGTTTTCCTCAATCACTCTTTTTGAATACTGCAGATTTTCATAGGTACTGGTGGATTCATCCTCCATATAGATACGGTTCCCATCAATCCCCTTTTTCATCAGATAGGCCCGCATAGCGTAGGCTTCCGAGACAATTTCATCCTCATTTTGCCCTCCCGAAACCACGCAGGAAGCACCGGGGTGATCTTCCAGATAAGCCGCTGCCGCATCCAGCCGCCCTGCCAACATCCGGGCAGGCCGTTCTCCCCTAAGCCCCGCTCCCAGTACAATCACGGTGGCATTGTCCGGCGGCGGGGTGCAGGCTGCGTAAACCATCATGCCCGACACCACCACAAACAACACCGTTAAGGAACCCACCAGGCTCAGCAGGGTGGTCAGCACGGCTTTTCCCACTTTCCTATGCCAAATCTCCAGCCATAGACGGCGCACTGTGGGGAATGCCAAAGCCGCTCCCAATCCCAAAGCTCCAACTACTGTCAACGCTACGCACCCCACATGGATGCGGCTGGTGGCCAAAGGGGCTATCCCCCAAGCCAATAACAAAAAGCTGCCGGTTCCCAGCAGCCATCTTGCCACTCGATATCGCCTATCCTGTTTCATTCCGCCTCCGTAAATATCCGCAAGCCCGCCGGGCCGACCATCTGTATGCGTCCTGTAAATGCCAGCTGAGACTTTCTCCTGCCACGCTCTAAACCAGGCTGACATTTGTTCCTATTATAACAGTATCCCCATTGGATAGCAAGCTCCAAACGCCAGCGCAAAAGCACCGTCACCCACCCACAGTTCAAAATGGACAGCTAACCTCTATAGGCGTTTGGGCAAAGCTGCGTATCGCTTTAGAACGGAAACGATTCTCCTTGGCCTTAACGGCCAAAGGGCCGGGACGCTATTCCAAGCGCCCCGGCCCTTTTCTGACCGACATGAAAACAGGATTACAGAATTTTCCGTACCCGGATCACTCCATCAATAGCCTCAATCTTTTTCAGGCTATCCTCAGAGGGGTTTCCTACCACATCCAGGATGGTATAGGCATAATCCTTCTTGGAACGGTTGGTCATAGTATCGATATTGATCCCCTCAGCGGAAATCATTCCACTGATCTGAGACAGCATATTGGGGATGTTCCGATGGAGTACGCAAATCCGGGCTTCGGTTGTCCGGGGGACTTCCACAGTGGGGAAGTTAACCGAATGGACAATATTGCCATCCTCCAGATACTCCTTCAGTTCATCCGCTGCCATCATGGCACAGTTGTCCTCACTCTCGGGGGTAGAAGCACCCAGATGAGGAATGGTAATGATCCCTTCAACACCCAGGACTTCCTCTGTGGGGAAATCCACCACATAGGCAGCTACCTTGCCGCTGGAGATAGCAGCCTTCATATCCGCCGCGTTGACCAGCTCCGCGCGGGAGAAATTCAGGATCCGCACCCCGTCCTTCATGGCTCCGAAGGCAGCGGCATTGAACATCTCCCTGGTATCAGGGGTTAACGGTACATGAACAGTGATATAGTCGCACTCGGCAAATACCTGATCCAGGCTGGTGGCATGATGAATGGAACGGGACAGGCCCCAGGCGGCGTCCACCGACAGATAGGGATCATACCCGTAAACCTCCATGCCCAGGGCTTTGGCGGCGTTGGCCACCAGTACACCAATGGCGCCCAGGCCTATTACGCCCAGTTTTTTACCCTTGATTTCCGGGCCGGCAAACTGGGACTTGCCTTTTTCCACCAGTTTGGCCACACCTTCCTGGCCCTTCAGGCTTTGGGCCCAGGCGATAGCGGGAACCACTTTCCGAGAAGAGATCAGCAAGCCCGCCAGCACCAATTCTTTCACCGCGTTAGCGTTGGCGCCGGGAGTATTGAATACCACAATCCCCTGTTCGCTGCATTTGTCCACAGGTATATTGTTGACGCCGGCGCCTGCCCGGGCGATAGCCAGCAGGGAACCCGGCATTTCCATATCATGCATGGCGGCGGACCGTACCATAATCCCAGCGGGATCCGCCACATTGTCTCCCACGGTATAGTTTTCGCCAAACCGCTGGATTCCGCAGGCGGCGATCTTGTTTAAAGTCAGGATATTCATCGTTCTGCCCCTACCTTTCTAAAAGTCAGACCAGGCATGAAGGTATTCCATGCCTGGCGATCATTAAAATCTATCCCTTCGTGTTCAGCCATTGGCCTTTTCAAATTCCGACATGAACGCAACCAGTTTCTCCACGCCTTCCACTGGCATGGCGTTATAGATGGAGGCCCTCATGCCGCCCACCGACCGATGGCCCTTCAGGTTAACGAACCCGGCGGCAGCGGATTCCTTGACAAATTTGGCGTCCAGTTCCTCATTCCCGGTCACGAACGGCACATTCATCAAGGACCGGTCCTTCTTTTCCACGGTTCCTTTGAACAGTTTGGAGGAATCCAGGAAATTGTACAGGATAGCGGCTTTTTTCTCATTGATGGCCTTCATGTTTTCCAGACCGCCGATCTCGTTTTTCAGCCATTCCAGCACCAGCTTACACATATAGATGGAATAGCACGGCGGGGTATTGTACATGGAACCGTTGTCGGCATGGATCTGATAGTTCAGCATGGTGGGGGTAATATCCCGGGCATGACCGATCAGATCCTCCCGGATAATGACCACCGTCAGCCCGGCAGGCGCCATATTCTTCTGGGCTCCGGCATACAGCACGCCGAACTTGGACACGTCAATGGGCTCCGACAGAATGCAGGAAGACACGTCCGCCACCAGGGGTACCTTGCCGGTTTCCGGCAGCTTGGTATACCGGGTACCGTAGATGGTATTATTCAGGCAGATATGGAAATAGTCGGCATCAGGGGTGAAAGCCGACGGATCCAGTTCAGGTATGTAGGAGAAAGTCTTATCCTTGGAGGAAGCTACCACATGAGCCTCACCGTAACGGGCAGCCTCCTGATATGCCTTGTTAGCCCACTGGCCGGTAATAACGAAATCCGCCTTACCGCTGCCATTCATCAGGTTCAGGGGGATCATCGCAAACTGAGTAGACGCGCCGCCCTGAAGGAACAGCACCTTATAGTTGTCAGGGATGTTCATGACTTCCCGCAGAAGCGTCTCGCATCCCTTGATAATCGCGTCATAGGTTTTGGAACGATGGGACATCTCCATGACCGACTGGCC
>CALWMQ010000200.1 GCA_944382025.1 uncultured Clostridia bacterium
TCCTGTGAGATACCCTGATACATATTCATAGCCGAATCGGTCCTTTCCTATCCATGTCCTGGGGTGCCTTGGGAAAGACATCCCATATCCGCCCGGAAGAATATTCTCCCGGAATATTACAGAAATAAACGGTTTGTTTCCTGTTTCTCCAGTATACCACAGGATTCGTCAAAAAAGCATACAAAATTGTAACCAATCAATTTGGTGTAGAATGTGGACATTTCCCCAGGGGACTTGTATAATGAGTAACAGTGAATTTGACTAAAAGCAGATCAGGGGATCCCCTGTTGTATGTGGATGCCCGGGGCAAAAGGGCTCCAGGGAAAGCGACTAATGAAAGGAAGTTTTGAAAGATGCCTGTCATTTTGTTGACCGGCGGGGTGCGCAGCGGAAAGAGTTCCATGGCGGAACGGCTGCTGGCGGACAGCCCGGCGGTCTTGTATATCGCGACTGCCCGCTGTCTGGACAGCGAGATGGAACGGCGGATCCAACTGCATCAGCAAGCCCGCCCCGCCCACTGGATGACTGCGGAGGCCAGTCAGGACCTGGACAAGGTGCTGCGGCAGTATCCGGAGGGGGATGTACTGCTGGACTGCGTATCCAATATGGTGACCAACCTGATGCTGGACGCGGAACCGGATTATGATCCTCTGCCCATGTCCCGGGTGGAGGAGATAGAGGCTTGTATCACCGGCGAGTTCGATAAACTGATGGGGACTCTGAAGGAACAGGGCCGTACAGCGGTGCTGGTGACCAATGAGGTAGGGCTGAGCCTGGTATCCCCTTACCGTATGGGGCGGGTGTTCACCGACATTTTGGGAAGGCTTAATCAGCGGCTGGCGGCGGCCAGCGATCAGGTATATCTATTGTCCTGCGGTCTGCCGCTGCGGCTGAAGTAGGCGGTTAACCACAGAGGGTGCGGGAGGCGAGCGGGTACGGATCGGAAAGGATCCCGCCCTCCAGATAGAGAAAGGGATAGAAATCGCTATGGACTGTACCAAAACGCTTCATGCCATACGGCAGAATATCCGGCAGGTAATCGTTGGCAAGGATGGGGCTATCGGCCACCTGCTGATCTCCCTGGTATGCGGGGGACATGTACTGATAGAGGACATGCCTGGCCTGGGAAAAACAACCCTGGTATCGGCGCTGGCAGCGTCTCTGGGATGCAGCTTCCGCCGCATCCAGTTTACTCCTGATGTGGTGCCGTCGGATATTACCGGCTTTACCATGTTCAATATGAAAACCGGGGAGAAAGAGCTGCACATGGGCAGCATCATGAATCAGATTGTGCTGGCGGACGAGATCAACCGCACCAGCCCCAAAACCCAGTCCGCCCTGCTGGAAGTCATGCAGGAAAACCAGGTAACGATTGATGGCTACACTTATCCGGCCCCGTCCCCCTTCATGGTGCTGGCCACTCAGAACCCGGTAGAACTGGCGGGGACGTATCCGCTGCCGGAAGCCCAGCTGGATCGTTTTTTCATGAGGATTTCCATGGGGTATCCCTCCCACGCTGAGGAAATGGATATTCTCCGGAGCCATCGGTCCCGCCAGAATGTGGCGAAGCTGTCCGCGGTAGCGACGGCCCAGGATGTATTGGAGATGCAGCGGCAGCTGGACACGATTATTTGTGCCCCGCCGGTGATGGACTATATTGTTTCCATTGTGGAGGCTACCCGGATGATGGATGATGTACAGATGGGGGCCAGCCCCCGGGGTTCCATCGCCCTGATGCAGGCGTCCAAGGGCTGCGCTATGCTGTCGGGACGCGCTTATGTGCTGCCAGACGATGTCCAGCGGATGGCTTTCCCGGTGCTGAATCACCGGCTGATCCTCCGCACCCGGGCCGGCCTGCGCCGTCAGGCGCCGGAAGCAGTCATTGATGCGGTTCTTCGGGCGGTACCGGCGCCTTCTGCGCGATGACCTGGCGGGGAGTGGTCTATACCGGATTTTTCGCACTGCTGCTGATGGCGGGGATGGCCACCGGCACCCGTGAAATATACCTGTGCGTGTTTGCCCTGGGAGGCGTGGAACTGTACGCTTTGGCTTCCGCCCTGGCGGGGGCGGTTTCGGTCCGGACAGCCCAAAGCCTGACCGGGAGCCTGGCTGTCCGGGGGGAGAAAACGAAGCTGCTGGTGCAGCTTACCGGCTGGCTGCCCTTGCCGGTGACGGTGGAGGTACGGCTGTCGGTGCCGGGTGAGGTAGTGGACAAAACAGGCCGGCTGCCGGAGCAGATGTATCACGCTTTTCTGTTTCCCGGGCGGCTCAGCCGGCGGATGGAACTGAAACTGTCCTGCCCGCACCGGGGCTTGTGGAAAGCCGGTATCCGTCGGCTGCGGATCCATGATATTTTTGGGCTGTTTACCTTCCCTCCACTGAGGCGGGAGGCGGTATCCCCTATGCGGGAGCCCCTGATCGTGTATCCCCGGCTATTTGAGCTGGAGGGAGAAATCCCCAGCCTGCCGGTAAGCGCCGATCATTCGGAGCGTCATCCTCTTACAGCGGACTATGGTGACAGTCTGTCCGGAACCCGGCCGTACCGGGATGGGGATTCCCTCAAACGTATCCATTGGATCCAGAGTGTCCGGACCCGGGAACTGTATACCAGGCAGTATGAGATCTCCTCTGAGCAATACACCCTATTGATGCTGGATACCCGCGTCCCGCCGGACATGAATCGGCTGGCCTATGGGGATATGGCGGGAGAAGCGGCCTCCGCCCTGGCGTACGGCTGTATTGCGCGGGGCTGTCCAGTGCGTTTGCTGTGTTTGGGAGGCGGCGAGGAACCGGCAGACGCGGATCTGACCGCGTTTGGTCAGGAGGACTTTCTCGTCCAGTACGAGAAATTGGCTACGGTGACGTATACACCCAGCCCTCTGCCTCTGGACGTCTCCCGGTTCCTGGATACATCTTGGGGGCAGGTGCGTTCTCTCCATGTGATCACCTCCCGGCCGTCGATCCAGCTGCTGGAGGCGCTCCATGAGTTTTCCCAGCAGCATTGTAAGGTGGCCTGTACCGTCCCCATGACGGCCACCGCGGCGGGCCTTCAGTCCCAGGCGCAGGCACTGGACGTACCTCTGGTGCAGATTTCCTGCCCGGGGGAGATGGGACGGTTGGGGGAATGGCTATGACGACACTATCCGGAGTCGGATCCTATG
>CALWMQ010000201.1 GCA_944382025.1 uncultured Clostridia bacterium
GGCCGGACCACCGCCGCCAGGCGTCTGGGAGCCAGTTCCGCCAGGAAAATAGCGGTCAGCAGTCCTACGGGTACCCCGATGAGGATGGCCCCCAGCATACCGAAGATGGAAGCCAGGATCATATAGAGAATGCCGTATTTTCCCTGGTTCGGCACCCATTCGGTACCGAACAGGAAGCTGCCCAGGCCAATTTCATTGATGGCTGGGACGCCGGCATAGACCATATAAATGGTGATAATGGCTACCGACCCCACCGACATACAGGCGAAAACCAGGAAAACCGATTCGGCCAGCTTTTCCCCGCCCCGTGTGGCCATGGCCAGCACGGCGGCCAGGATACCCAACAGCAGGCAAAAGGTCAGGGGCCAATGGAAACCGGTACGGATCATACTGGCGCCGGCCTTCATGAAGGTGGAGGACATGGAGTTGCACACCATCATGGATACCACCGACATCAGGGATCCCAGGATATAGCAGGCGGCGGAGGCAGCGGCCTTTTTCAAAAGGATCAATACCGCCCCGGCCACGGCCAATATGGGGACAAGAAGGACGGCCATTTTGCCTGTGAGGGGGACGGCGATAACGCTGCCCTCAAACCGCAGGAAACTGCTGACCATCTGTAGGGAAGTAAAAGTATACCCGATATCATCCGGTCGGAAGGTGACAAAGGGGAAAAAGAACTGGATAACCAGTGCCGCCGATACCATCAGCAGGACGCCGGTTACAATCCGCCGCTGTATCCGTTGGCGCGTCCGCGCCTTATCGTTGCTCATGACTGCTTCCATGAAGCCACCATGCCTTTCCGTGTGGAATAATCAAAATCCTCAGAACCCGCAAGTGGTTCCGCCGCGGGGATCCCGCAGCGGAACCGGTTGCTGTTGGAAGGGGACCCCCTATAGGGTTCTTCTTCCGCTCCTGTTTATTTCCAGAACTCCACAGGGACCAGACCTTCGTCCTTCATCAGCTTCTGCACGGTCTCGGTCTTCAGGAATTCCAGGTAAGCGAGTACATTCTGGTTTTTGGTTCCTTTCTTATAGGCATGGACAAAGGGGCGCTGCAGCACATAGGAGCCATCCTCGACCGTATCCATGGAAGGGCTCACGCCGCCTACCGAAACCGCTTTGACCTGCTGGCTGACCGAAGCCAGGGAGACATAACCGATAGCCTTGTCATCGCTGGCCACACGGGAAACCACGGCACCGGTGGAGTCCAGCTGAGCGGCGTACTGGCAGGCGTCCTTCACGCCTACGATCTCCTCAAAGCCGTCCCGGGTGCCGGAACCGGCTTCCCGGCCAATAACGGTGATGGAACCGTCATTGCCGCCTACATCCTTCCAATTGGTGGTTTTTCCGGAGAAGATATCCGCCAGTTGTTCTTTGGTCAGGTCCTTCACCGGGTTATCGGGATGTACCACCACGGCGATACCGTCCAAAGCAATGGTGATGACCTCAAAATTGCCGTCGGGATTTTCGGAATCCTTCACAGCGCGGGACAGGTTGCCAATATCGGCCTTGCCTTCGTTCAGGGCGGTAATAGCGGCGCCGGATCCGCCGAACTGCAGGTCAATAGTCAGGTCAGGGTTTTCCTCTTTAAAGGCTTCGTTGATAGCGCTGCAGATCTTGTCCATAGAAGTGGAACCTGCCATGGTCAGAGTACCGGTCAGCTTAGCGTTCTGGGTGCTGTCGGAAGAAGTGTTTCCGCCAGTGGAAGAGGTGCCTCCCACCTCGCCGGTGCTGCAGCCGGCCAGCACTGTAACCGCCAAGGAAGCGGCGGCGGCCAAAGTCAATACACGTTTTAACATATTCTGAGTTCCTCCTAACAATTTCTCGTCTTTTTTCTTGGTACGGGCAAAGTTTATTCTTCCTATGTTAGGCCAATGTTAAACACGGTTTATAATTGTTTTAACTTTTTAACTGATTATGTTAAAATGGCGTTGGGGAAAATTTTACCAATGAAACGCGGCGCTCAGGTAATATATAGATGAGAGGGGAAACAAGACAGCGAGGAGGGGGTACTATGAACCGCAAAGAAACTGATGACTGCATCCGGTCAATGGCATCTGGCGACCAGGCGTCTTTAGGCCTGCTGTACGACGCCTTGTATCAACCGGTTTTCCTGCTCTGTGCCTCTATGGTGGGTCAGGCCTTGCTGGCGGAAGATATCACACAGGATGTGTTTTTAACGGTATATCAATATGCTGACCGGTATCAGCCCGGCACTAATCCCCGGGCATGGGTTTTCGGTATCGCCAAAAACCTGTGCCGGTACCACTTGCGGCGTGAGCGGTATCGGTTCCACGGGGACTGTACAGAGGAACAGGAGCTGCCCGCCTTTGATCCGGACTGCCTTGGGGAGATCGTGGTGGCCGAAGCCCTATCCACCCTGTCACCCCAAGAATATCGGGTAACGGTGCTCCATGTATACGGGGGCCTGAAGCTCCGGGAAATTGGGGAGATATTTCATATTCCCTATGGCACCGTGCTTTGGCAGTTCAGCCAATCGAAAAAAAAGCTGCGACGGTATTACGCCGCCGCTGAGAAAAGGGGGACAGATGATGAGTAAGCTGCTAAACACCCTGCGGCAGGATACCCGGCTGCAAATCCCCTATGCCCGTCCGGACCCGTCCCGGACGGCGAAAAGGGCTTTGTCCGGGGAGGAATTCCTGCCCTTACCCGCCTCCCGCCCCCGGCAGGCCCGATGGATCGCTGCGGCAGCCGGCGCGCTGGCTGTGATAGGCTGCGCTCTGCTTTTCGGACTGACGGCCCTGCGCCGTCCCCAAACGGTTCCTGTGGACTTGGGCGAAGGATCCTTCCCTTTCCTCATCCAGCCGGACCTGAATTCCCAAAATCCTTCCCATGTGTATATTTATGATATGTGCGGGGGCCTGCTTCAGGTAAATTCCGATGGCTCGGGGGCTGTCCTGCTGGGGGATACAGCCGCCGCGGTCAGTCCGGATAAGTACCAGTTTCGGATAACCGGGCTGGCAGCGTACAACGGAAATCTGTATTTTACCTATTCGCTGGCGGAGGCAGGTGCTTCCCGCGCTCCCCTGTCCTGCATCAACCGCCTGGATCTGCGTACCGGGGAACGGTATGTATACACG